>NZ_FUWM01000033.1 GCF_900167185.1 Selenihalanaerobacter shriftii | reverse complement strand
ATCAATCTTTTGCGGTTGCTTTTTTCAAGCGACAATTACTATCTTAACATCTCAAACAAATTATGTCAAGTCATAATTTCAAATAATAACTCAAAATTTGTCGTTTTTCTCAAGCGACAATTAATAGTGTAACAAACTCCCTATCTTATGTCAAGAAAAAACTAAAACATTTTTAAAAATGAGAATTGCAAGGTTAAATGCACGGTTTTTCTAAAAAAATTGTCCTCTGTTTATTTATCCAAATTTATAAGCAATACCATATCCTCCTCGTGGATTGCTCCAGTTTATATTATCAGGGCATCCATACCTGCATGTACCACACTCTACACATCCTTCATATGCCACCTTAATTATTTCTTCTTCTTCATCCCATTCATATACTCTTGCTGGACAAATAAAGGTACAGGGTTTTTCATCACATTCATTAATACAAAAATCACGATTAATCACTGTTAAATGGCTCTCACTATCTGGTTTAAATCTATCTAAATATAACTTATCTTCTAATGACATCCTCTTAACTTTACTTTTATTCGTATTAGTAGTATCTTGATTATCATCATTATTCTTCCTCATCTCATTACCCTCCATAGATTAAACATATCTTTAGCAAGTCCAAAGTATGATCTCTTATCTTTTACTTTCTTAATTATCTTCCGTTGTTTTTCTTGTTTTGGCTTACCATCAACCACCATTATTTCATGTAATGATTCATTAACTAGTTTAGGATATAAACTTAAAAAATGCGGATTAGTAGCAAGGAAGGTTGAAGCATCTTTATATTTATATAAATCCTTCATAATGAAACTATCATCTAATTTATCTTTATATAATGATAATTTATTAGCTGAAAAATCCCCCGCTTCTTTTGCATCAACTGCTGTTTCTCCTGCAAACTTTCCTGATAACATAGCTAAATTAGAACCTTCTCGATGAAAACCATTAACTAACATGGCTGCATCTCCAACTACCAGCAAGCCGTCACGATACAATTCCGGTAAACCATGATAACCTCCTTCAGGAATTAGATGTGCTAGATATTCCTTCGTTTCTCCTCCTTTTATTAACCTCTGCACAGCTGGATGACTCTTTAATTCTTCTAATAAATCATTAGGATTCATTTCAGCATCTACCATATCTGATAAAATAGCACCTACTCCTATAGATAATGATTTTTTATTAGTATAAATAAAAGCAGTCCCCATCATTCCTTCTGTTGCTTTACCTACTAACTCTATTGTCTTTCCTTCATCTCCATTAAGATTAAACCTAGCCTCTATTGTTTCTTTTGGTAAAGCAATAATCTCTTTGACAGCTACTGCTAAATGTTCTGGAGGAATCTTTGGATGTAAATCAGCTTGTTCTCCTATTAATGAATTAACTCCTTCTGCTAAAATAACTACATCAGCTTTTACTTCACCATCTTTTCGACCAGTTTGAACCCCTACTACTTTATCTTCATCATAAAGTAAGTCTTCTACGACTGTTTCAGTAATTAATAATGCCCCTGCCTCTTCTACTTTATTGGCAAGCCAACGATCAATTTTAGCACGTAAAACAGTAAAATTATTATAAGGTTCTTCTGCAAATTTATCATCTTGATATCCCATAGTAACAACTGAATCATCATCTAAGACCCAAATATTCTGTTCAACTATGTACCTTTCTACTGGAGCTTCTTCCCAAAAATCTGGTATTAATTCTTCAGTCGCATCCCGGTATAATACTCCTCCCATTACATTCTTGCTACCTGGATAATCACCACGTTCAAAGATTATAACATTCATTCCCGCTTTGGCCATAGTATATCCTGCTGCTAATCCTGATGGACCAGCACCTACGACTATCGCATCAAATTTTTCTTCAACCATTCCTACACCCTCCTTATAAATACCATACTAACACTTATCCTATCTAAGACCAAAAATCTTTATATCTAATAAGAATGACATGAATTTTAAAACTTAACTATTAACAGCTAGCTCTTTTTTAAATTCTTCTATTAATGGTGGTAGCACTTCAAAAAGATCACCTTTAATCCCATAAGTAGCAACATCAAAAATTGAAGCATCTGAATCATTATTTATAGCTACAATTGTATCTGAACGCTCCATTCCAACCAAGTGTTGAATAGCTCCTGAAATCCCTGCTGCAATATATAACTTCGGCCTCACTGTTGTACCAGTCTGTCCTACTTGGTGTTCTACTGGAATCCAACCAGCATCTACTGCTGCTCTAGAAGCACCTACTGTTCCTCCTAACACATCTGCTAACTCTTTAATTAATTCAAAGCCTTCTTTATCTCCTACTCCTCTTCCCCCAGCTACAATAATATCTGCTTTATCTAAATAAATAGCTTTTTTAGTTTCTTCTATTATTTTTAAAACCTCAGTTTTAATATTGTTTTCATCAAAGTGTACTTCTTCTTCTATTACTTCTCCTGATTTACTCCTATCTTGCTTAGGCATTTCCATTACTCTAGGTCGCACTGTAGCCATCTGAGGCCGATGCTTCTTACATAAAATAGTAGCCATAATATTACCACCAAATGCCGGTCTTGTCTGTTGTAAATGTCGAGTGGCATGATCCACTTCTAATATTGTACAATCTGCAGTTAAACCTGTCTCTAATTCTGTAGCTACTGCTCCAGCTAAATCTCGACCTAAAGTAGTAGCTCCTAACAGAATGATTTCCGGCTTATATTTATTGACTAATTTAACTAGTGCTTCTGTATATGGTCGAGTCCTATAATTTTTAACTACTGGATCATCAATTAAATATACCTTCTCTGCTCCATAACTTATAGCTTCATGTGCTATATCATGAGCATCAAAGCCTAATACTATCCCTGATAATTCTATATCTAAATCATTAGCTATCTTTTTACCTTCACCTAATAGCTCCCATGATACAGGCGCTACTTCATTTTGAACCTGTTCAATAAAAACCCAAACCCCTTTATATTGCTGTAATTCTGGCGGTAACTCTTCTTTTTCTTTAGTTTCTTTAGTTTTATCATCAACATCTTCTTCAGTGTCTAAAGCTAACGCTTCAGTAGGACAGACCTCTACGCATTCACCGTTTGCAGCACACTTATCTGCATCTACTTGTACAGGGCCACCTTCTAAATCTAAAGCATCAGCTGGACACGCCTGCACACATAATCCACACTCTATACATTTATCCTCAAATATCTCTACTACATTATCACTCATAATCTACCTCCCTTCCTTACTTATTAGGTATTACTTCTATTCCTACTAATTTTTCAACTAAAATTTTAGCAGATTCTGTTGGTTCTTCCCCATCTTCAGAAATCATTTCTCCACCTTCACGCTGAGGTGGTGGAAAAATCCTACCTACCTGGGTTGGTGAACCGCTCAATCCTATTTTACTCTCATCTAATTTAATATCACTCTTGCCCCACATTTCTATTTCTGCTTTAGCTCCTTTAATCATGTCAGGTAAACTAGCATATCTAATTTCATTTAAATCCTTAACTACCGTTAATAAAGCTGGCATCTGTGCCTTAACAACCTCTTTGCCGCTTTCTAATTTGCGACTTATCCTTAATTCTTCTTTATCCAAATTAACATCATCTAACTCTATAACATATGTTAATTGGTTTAAATCTAATCGTTTAGCTATTCCTGGTCCAACTTGGGCAGTATCTCCATCAATAGCCTGTTTACCACAAAAGATTAAATCTACTCCTTCTTCTTCTATGATCTTTTTAATGGCTTGAGCTATAATATAACTGGTTGCTAAAGTGTCTGAACCTGCAAATGCCCTATCACTTAATAGAATCCCTTTATCTGCTCCAAAAGAAAGAGCTCTTTTAATTGCTGTCTCTGCTTGTGGCGGTCCCATAGTCAAAATAGTTACTTTACCTCCATATTTATCTTTTAATTGCAAAGCAGCTTCAACACCATGTAAATCATAAGGATTAATAATAGATGGTACTCCTTCTCGAATAATAGTATTAGTTTCCGGATCAATACTTACCTCTGATGTGTCTGGCACCTGTTTTACACAGACTACAGAATGCACTCTTATCATCTCCTCTATCTTCCACTAGTAATAATAAATTACCCATTATTTTGGATAATATTCATATAAAAAACGCAAACAGATTTATCTGTTTGCGTTTAATAGCTTAAACTTATTTATTTATGACAGACAGCTACCATTAAGTAATATTTTTTATCCGGCTTGGGTATTTCTATTTCCTCATTAAGTTGACAATAAAGCTCTACTTCTGAAAACACAGATAATAATTCCTTGAATTCTTCTTCTCTATACTGTCGATAGTGATAAGGATTAGCACAAGACTCATCCCTTCCACTCCCAAAAGGAGTAGAAATAACTAATGTACCATTAGATTTTAATGCCTTATTTAAATTATCTATGAATCCATAATCATCTTTAATATGTTCCACAGTCTCCATGCTAACTATTGTGTCAAATTTACCAATTCGTCTAAATAATTCTTCATTACTAGCATCTCCAACTTTAAAAGTTATAGGAGGATGTTTATAATACTTTTTAGCATAACCAATCACCTCAGGTTGACTGTCAATCCCAATTATCTCTGTAATACCTTCTCCTAAAGCTAAGAGCATTTCCGAACCATAACCAACACCACAAGCAATATCCAATAATCTTCCATAACAATATTCACTTGCAAATCTATATCGTGCTTTATGTTCTATTAATAAACCATTTTTAGGATTCATTTTTCTAGGCATAACTCTTTCTTCTGTTAATTCTAACATTTTATCACCTTCATAAGCCTATTGTATGTTTATTATTAGCTATTTCCCTCATTTATTATCATATTATTATCAAGAAAAGCTTGCCAAGTATAACGAGATCTTGGATTCCATAACAACCAACTATCCAATCCTATTTTATTCGCAGCTTGAATTTGTTCTTTAATCTCTTTAACACCATATCTATGTCTTAATGAGAAGTCTTGAAGCCATGGACGCAATTTATCTGTTTTACCATTTAATCTATTCTTAGCATGTTGCATACTCTTTAAAATAGTATTATATGGATCTTCCTCTGGTGACCTTAAACCATAAACTCCTGCTCCATAATGAGAAGGATATACCATAGGAGAAATATAATCAACTCTTTTTGATAATAAATCAAAATTCTGTCCAATACCCAAATCGTTAATAGAGGTAGTCAATCCAAATACATCTATGGAGATTGGCGTCCCATATTGGTTTAATCTTTCTTTTGCATAACCTACAAACTGAGTAATTATATCTATTTTTGAATTTGCAGGCGCTACTGCCAAGTCATATCTAGACAAGTTTACAAACGAAGGGAATCTAATATAATCAAACTGAATTTCATCAAACCCTTTATTCACAGCTTCTATAGCTAAATCAAGGTTATAATCCCATACCTTTTTAGAATATGGATTAACCCATTTTATACTAGACAAAATCTTATATCTATCCTCATTTTTATCATAAAACTTTAAAGCATATTTTTTCTCCTTAGCTAACCTTCTATCTTTAAAAACAGGAATTCTAGCTATTGTATAGATACCATTATCATTAAATGTTTCTAATAATTCTTCTATATTTTTAATTTTAGATATATTAGCATCAATCTGTTTAGCTAGATCTACCTTTGAATTATAACTCAGATTACCATTAACATCCTTTATATCAATTACAACGGCATTTAACTCAGTATTATTAATTAAAGTTAATAACTCATTAACCCTTTTATTAGAACCTGCTACCCAACCAGTTAAATAAACACCTTTAATTGGTGCTTTCTTTTTAAGTATATTTGAGGTATTTAAAGGTTGATTGTTATTAAACTCACTAGCAATAGCACCCAAATTAAAGCTAAAAATTAGTAATGCTATTATGATTATTATTTTCTGTTTCATTACTATCCTCCTTAGCTAAAGTCCTTTAAATCAAGTATAACATAAGTTAGCTAAGGAGTTCATAAGTAAGTTATTGTAAATATAGATTTATTTAGCAAATTTTAATACTGTTTCTATTGCATCTTTTACAGCAGTCTCTATTCCTTCTCCTTCATCAATAGAAGAAATAACACATTCATGGGCATGATCTTCAATGATTGCTAAACCAACTTTATCAATAGAAGACTTAATAGCTGATATTTGTATTAAAATATCTATGCAATCTTTATCTTCCTCAATCATCTTCTCAATACCGCCAATATGTCCTTTTAAAGTTTTAAGACGATTAATTAAATCTTTCTTCAACTTTTCCTCTGTCATTCTTCCACCTCCTTTATACTTCCCACAGCTAGAGGGGTTACCAAGAAAAATTTAGGTCACATTTAAATGTGACCTAAATAACTAACTTACTGTTTTTCCGGCCTCATATGTGGGAATAAGATTACATCTCTAATTGAACTAGAATCCGTTAATAACATAATCAGTCTATCAATTCCAATTCCTAACCCACCGGCTGGAGGCATTCCATATTCTAACGCCCTAATGAAGTCCTCATCCATCATATGAGCTTCATCATCACCAGCTTCACGTTGTTCCATCTGGTCTTCAAATCTCTCTCTTTGATCAATTGGGTCATTTAACTCAGAGAAAGCATTGGCTAATTCGTTGCCAGCTATGAATAACTCAAATCGTTCAGTAAAGTTTGAATCATCCGGTTTACGTTTAGCTAACGGAGATACTTCTGTTGGATATTCCGTGATGAAAGTTGGTTGAATCAACTTATCTTCAACAAACTTTTCAAAAAACTCATTAATAATTTCACCAACTGAAGTCTCATCTCCATATTCAACACCATGGTCATCCGCTATTTTTTTAGCAATTGTTAAATCATTTACTTCTGAAAAATCAACATCTCCATATTTTTTAATCGAATCAATCATAGTCATTCTTGTCCACGAACGACTTAAATCTATTTCTTCGTCTACATACTCAATCTGTAATGTATCTAATACCTCTTCTGTAATACTAATAATTAAATCCTCAGTAATATCCATCATATCTTCATAGTTAGCATAAGCCTGGTATAATTCCATAGAAGTAAATTCTGGATTATGCTTAGTAGAGATTCCTTCATTCCTTAAGTTCTTACCAATTTCATATACTCTCTCAAAACCTCCAACAATTAACCTCTTTAAATATAATTCTGGTGCTATTCTTAAATAAAGATCCATATTTAAAGCATTGTGGTGAGTAACAAATGGCCTAGCTGATGCTCCTCCGGCTATCGTATGCATCAAAGGAGTTTCTACTTCTAAAAAATCTCTTTCATCTAAATACTCTCTCATGCTATGAATAATCTTACTTCTCAAAATGAATGTTTCTCTTACATTTGAGTTAACTATTAAATCAACATACCTTTGTCTATATCTTAATTCAACATCATTCAATCCATGCCACTTTTCTGGTAAAGGTCGTAAAGATTTTGATAATAATCTAAAATCATTGATCCGCAAAGTGGTTTCTCCACGCCCTGTCTTAAATAAAGTTCCTTCAATACCTATATGATCTCCTATATCTAAAGAAAGAAATAATTCATATAAGTCTTCTCCTATTTCATTCTGCTTAGCATATAACTGAATCTCCCCAGACATATCAGATAGGTCAGCAAAACTAGCCTTGCCATGTTCTCTAACTGCCATTAATCTACCAGCTAATTTAATAGTTATTTCTTCACCTAATTCTTCATAACCATTCAATACTTTATCTATAGTATGACTTCTTTCATATTTATCACTATAGGCTGGAATCCCTTTCTCTTCAAGTTCATCTAATTTTCTTCTTCTTTCCAACATCAATTCATTTAAGTCCTGTTCTTCTTCAACCATTGAATATCTACCTCCAAATTTACACCTTATTTGCTGCTTATGTAATATGAATAATTATTTTTTAATAGCTAAAACTTTGTAACTAATCTTTCCTGCTGGTGCTTCAATCTCTACTTCATCTCCTACTTTATTACCTATTAAAGCTTTACCAACTGGGGAAGCATTAGAAATTTTATTATTTAATGGGTCTGCTTCAGTAGTCCCTACTATTTTATAACTAAATTCTTCATCAGTTTCTAAATCCTGAATTCTAACAGTAGTTCCTACATTGACCTCTGTAGTCTGAACATCTTCTTCATTAATTACCTCTGCATCCTTTAACATTCTTTCAATTTCTTTAATTCGACCTTCTACAAATGCTTGTTCATTCTTAGCATCATCATATTCTGAATTCTCACTAATATCTCCAAATTATAAAGCCTGTTTAATCCTCTTAGCGACTTCTCTTCTCTTAGTCCCTCTTAAATATGATAATTCTTCTTCTAAGTTCTTTAAACCTTCTTTGGTTAGAATAACTTTCTCAGCCATGAACTTCGACTCCCTTTCTCTGAAATTTTAATAGGTTTTTACTTCTTATGAGATGACTATAATTAATTATGTCAAAAATACAAAATAGTGTCAAGAACTATTCTCTTGACACTTATAATTATGTCAATTATTAATAAAGTATTATAAGTTAATTTCTACAATTTGTCAAGTCAACTATTATGTTGAGAAAACAGCTTTTTTAACTTCTCTAAACCTTTTTTCACTAACTTCTTTCTCTAAATAACGTAATCCAGCTAACTTAAACCCATGTTTTTTAGCTAAACACTGAATCTCTTTTACCTTTTCTAATGAAACTTCTTTACCAATAGTATAATTTTCATATTTACCCTCTAAAGCTAAAATCATCGTCTCAGCCATACAAGCATAAACAGTTTGATCTGGCAACCCAAGATTGAAATTTAGCTCCAATGAACCTGGCACTTCAACTAGTCCTCCTTCAATTACTAATATATCATCTCGAACACCGCTTACTTGTTTAGCTACATCTCGCGGTCGGGCAACATCACAGACTATAGAACCTGGCTTTAAATTTCCAACATCTATTATGCTGTCTACTGCACTAGAAACTGTAACAATAATATCTGCTTCTAATAATGAGTTATTAATATCTGTAGACCATTTTAGCTCTTTTGTATAATTCTTTTTCTGTAAATCTGTAGCAAATTCCTTCAATTTAAGCTCATTCCTAGCTACTAAAGTTAAATTTTCAGCTTCAGGAGCTAACATTTTAGTACAAGCTTTACCAATAGAACCGGTGGCACCTATGATTGCTAAGTTACTATCTTTAATACTTAAACCTAATTTATCAGCAGCCAACTTTACAGCCTCAATGGCTGTTGCTACTGTATAACTATTCCCAGTAGTTATTGGAATATCTAGGTGCTTAGCAATTGTAATTCCGCCGTCTCCTACTATTGAAGTATAAGCTCCTAATCCTATGATTTTAGCACCTAAATTCTCTGCTTTCTTACACGCATCAATAATCTGTTTTAATACTACTTCAGTAGGTAATGTCATCATCTGCTTTGAAGTTAAGGTGCAACCTACTAACCAGCCTTCTGCTTCACTTCCTAGGCTAGACATTAAACCTGTTATATGCGAAGCTTTAACTTGAGGTAAATACCTAACAATCTTTTCTAAAACTGAATCTGGAATTCGATTACTAAAAGGAAATTTACGAGCTAAATCACTTAAATCTAAAGGATGTATAATAAAACCAAACCTTTCCATATTAGGTTTCCTCCTTAACATATCTCCTTTTTATTTAATACTTCAATGCGTGGATTAAATTCTACCTTATTAAGTAAACTTAAATAATCATCAACCTCAATTTCCTCTTTGGGCTTATCAATAAATGTAATGAGTGCTGCTTCTAATAAGTTCGTTCCAAATGATCTTCCATTTAATTCAGGCGTAGTAGTAACTAAAAACCCTAAACCTCGCCTTTTCAATAACTCTACATCTGCATCTGTTACTGTATTTGTTATTATAACCTTGTTATTTATTCTTTTTGGTAAATACTTTTTAATTAAATGAAAATCTCCAGCAATTACATCAGCCCATTCATAATAATGCTTATATTTTTGACTACCACTAGTCTCTTGTTTAGAACCGGTTGGATAGAGAATTTTAAATGGCATTTGACAGACTACTGGACCTAATAACCTAATAGCACGATCTATAAGTTTCAGAGACTTTATAGGAAAAGGTAATCCCAACCCAAAAATTAAATCTCCATAATGAACATTGCAACCTAGCTCTTCGAACGCTAGAGCCATTCCAAATCTATCTGCTGCACTAACTAGTAGAACATTTTTCCCTTTTAAATTGAAATTATTATTTTCCTCTAAATCAAGGATAACTTTTTTCTCTAAAGTCATCTTTAAACCACTACCATCTGCTAATGGAGTTTCTTTAACCCCAGACACTAATCTTTTAGCATCCCTTAAACTATACTTTTTATTCTGAGAATAAATATGTAAATCTATTCCACCTACTCCTAATGCATCAACTTGTCCATCCAACTCTGCAAATAGACTTTTAGCCTTCTTAAAATCACCATCTGTTCCTACCCGTTCTAATAAAACTTCTTCATTTAAAATCTCTGTTTTTACAGAGTGGTCTCTTCTAGATGAGCCTAAACTAACACTAACTATTCGTTTCATAAGCAACACCTCTAATTATACTTTTAACTAACTATTATGAATTCTCTATTTAATATATGCAGATAAAGTTTATTTATGTAAGCAAAAAACAAAAAGGTCTAATGCAGAGCACTCTGCATTAGACCTTTTTATGATTAATTTATTAATTTTTTAATATAATCATTAAGTATTTCTTCCATTTCAATTACAGTTTCAGCATGATTAGTCTGCCTCTTAACCTCTGTACAACTATGCAATCCTTTTATATACCAAGCAATATGCTTTCTCATTTCTCTAACCCCGGTATATTCTCCTTTATAATCAACTAAATCCTTTAAATGTCTAATTGCCATCCTAATTTTTTCTTGAGGAGTAGGCAAAGGTAATAATTCATCATTTTCTAAATAATGAACTACTTGTTTGAAAATCCACGGATTGCCCTGAGCTCCTCTTCCAATCATAATCCCATCACAACCTGTTTCATCTAACATATCTTTAGCATCTTCTGGACTGAAAATATCCCCATTACCAATCACAGGTATGTCAACCTTTTCTTTAACTTTTCTTATAATACTCCAATCAGCTTCTCCACTATAAAACTGTTCTCTAGTCCTGCCATGAACTGCTACTGCAACCGCTCCTTTGCTTTCTGCAAGCTGTGAAATTTCCATTGCATTAATGTGATCTTCATCCCAACCCGTTCTCATTTTAACTGTAATAGGTATATCAGTTGCTTTAACTAACTCTTCTACTATTTCAGCTACTAATTTAGGCTTTTTCATCAAAGCTGAACCTGCACCATTCTTAACTATCTTACGTGCTGGACAACCTAAATTTAAATCTATAATGTCAGGATTGTATTCTTCTATTATTCCTATGGCTTCAGCCATTACTTTAGGTTCAGTCCCAAAAATTTGTAATGACACCGGTTTTTCATCTGGACTCATAGTTAATAATTGTTCAGTTCGAGGAGTCCTATACACTAATCCTTTAGCACTTACCATCTCTGTACAGACTAAACCACATCCCATATCCTTAACTATCCTTCGATATGGAAGATCAGTTACACCTGCCATAGGTGCTAAAATTACTGGATTATCTAATTGAACCTTTCCTATTTTCATTAAAACTACCTCCAAACTAACTATTTAAATCTACCACCATTCTTAATCCATGTAAGGTTAATAATGGATTAATTCGGTCTATCTCTTCTGAATCAGCACTAACTAATTCAGCTAATCCACCAGTGGCTATCACTTCAGTTTCTTGACCAACTTCACCTTTAATTCGTCTGACTACTCCATCAACTTGTCCAATTGCTCCATAAATAATACCTGACTTTAAACTATCTATAGTATTCTTCCCTATAATATTTCTAGACTTATTCAACTCTACTTTAGGTAGCTTATCAGCATAATTAAATAATGCTTCCATAGAAATATTAATACCTGGAGCAATAACTCCTCCTAAATAATCTCCATCTTTTGAAATCAAACAAAAAGTAGTTGCTGTTCCAAAATCAACTACAATAACCGGTCCTCCATATAGTTTATAAGCAGCTATAGCGTTTACTATTCTATCTGCCCCTACTTCTTTTGGATTATCCATCTCAATATTAATTCCAGTCTTAACACCTGGACCTATAATTAAAGGTTTTAATCCAAAATATTTAATAGCTACTTCTTCTAATGCATTTACAACTGGAGGCACTACACATGAAATGATTATCTTATCAATCTTATCAGCATCTATATCATTATAATTAAAAAGATCAAAGAATAGCATACCATACTCATCCGCTGTTTTATCCCTCTCAGTTGCTACTCGCCAATCAACTATTAATTCATCATCATCAAAAACCCCTAATACAGTATTAGTATTTCCTACATCAATAGCTAAAATCATTTTTCCTCTCCTTTAACCCCTCTTTTTCACACTATGCTAATTTTAACAAAATATATATTTAAAATCAATATAAGCTTTTATATAAAAAGAAAAAATCAATATACCCTCCTATGAATGCTTAATTTATCTTTAAAATACATCAAGCCTATATAAGGATATATTGACTATCTATTAATTATATTTGATTATTTTATATTTTTAAGTCTTAATGTAAGATAAGTCCCAGCCAAAATTTTAATTAAATCTGGAATAATAAACGGTAATACCCCAGCTGTAATTGCTCCTTTAATCCCCATATTAGTAGCCACCATTAACCCTACAACACCTAGAATATAAATTAAAATTAATCCAGTAATCATAGAAATTATAATTCCTTTAAATTCTAACTCACCTATCTGTTCTGATAACCTTCCTACAATGTAAGCAGCAATTGGAAAAGAAAATAAAAAACCACCTGTTGGTCCTACTAAATATGCAAATCCTGCTCCACCCCCTGCATAAACAGGTAGCCCAACTGCACCAATCAGCAAATATAGGATCTGACTTAGACCACCTAATTTCGGGCCTAAAAGCGCTCCAGCAGTTAATGTAAAGAGAATTTGTAAAGTTATAGGGACTGCCCCAATAGGAATTGCTATCAATGCCCCTATAGCAGTCAAAGCAGCAAATAAAGCTGTTACTATCATTTCTTTAACTGTTAAATCCATTTTCACCCTCCTATATTATCAATATTTTAATTATATTCTGTATTTAAAGTTACATCACCGGCAATTACCCTTTCTACAGTACCATCCTCTAGCTTTATTAATAAAGCTCCCTCATCATCAACATCTATGGCTTGTCCTTTTAAAACTTCCCTAACATTATTTACCTTTACTTCTTTACCTAAAGTAATATTATAATCTCTCCATCCTTGTAAGACACTTCCAAAGCCATCTTCCTGTAGTTTAACATACTCTTTTTCTAATTCGTGTAATAAACTTAGGAAAAAGTCTAACTTTGACACTTCCTTGCCAAACTCCTCTTTAACAGAAGTAGCTTTTCTTATTAACTCCTCAGGAAATTCTGCTTTCTCTATATTCAAATTAATTCCTAAACCTAAGATTACATAATTCACTCTATCTATTTCTGCATTCATCTCTGTTAAAATACCGCTAACTTTTCGTTGATTAATTAAAATATCATTAGGCCATTTGATCCCTGGCTGTAAATTAGTTAATTGCTCTATAGTCCTAGCTAAGGCAACCGCTGCTACAAAATTTAATTGAGAAGCAAAAGTCGGCTTTAAATCAGGTCTTAAAATTACTGAAAACCATACCCCTTCTGATGGACAAAAATACTCTCTACCTAACCTACCTTTCCCACCTACTTGTTCTTTAGCTATAATAATAGTGCCTTCTATAGCCCCTTTTCTAGCTTTTACTTCTGCCAAATTATTAGTTGATTCCACTTGCTCATAATAAATCACTTCGCTACCTAATACATCTGTCTCTAAGTCTCTTTTTATCTCTTCAGGGGAAAGAATATCAGGAGCTTTAATTAAACGATAGCCTAATTTAGAAGAAGAATCTATTAAATACCCTTGCTCCCTTAATGATTTAACATATTTCCAAATAGTAGTTCTAGAAACTTTTAATTGATCACTCAGTTTCTGCCCTGAAATATATTCAGATTCATTATCATGTAGAATTTGTAGAACCTGCTGTTTACGCTCAGAAGTCTTGGTCACTATATTTCACCTGCATTCCCTTGAATTTATATTTAAATTATATATAACCACTAATCATTTGTCAACTATATATGAAGCAGTATTAACAAACCAATTATTCTTCCTGGTGTAGAATATTATTATCTTCATCTACTAAGATAACCTTTGGTTCTAATTCTTTAGCTTCAGTTTCATTTATTAATCCATAAGAAATTATAATAACCGTATCTCCAGGTTGAGCTTTTCTAGCCGCTGCCCCATTAAGACAGATATCTCCTGATCCTCTCTCTCCAGAAATCACGTATGTTTCAAATCTTGTTCCATTATTATTATTGACCACTTGTACTTTTTCATTAGGTAAAATATCTGCTTCTTCCAATAATTTTTGATCAATAGTAATACTACCTACGTAATCCAAGTTAGCATCAGTTACTGTTGCTCTATGAATCTTAGATTTATGCATTATCCTTATCATTATTTGTCCACCTCCAGCATTAGATTATCTATCAAACGCGTCTTACCAATATAAACTGCTAAAGCAATTAAGATTTCCCCTTTAATTTCTTCTGCTTCTTCTAGATTATTTTGATTTACTATATCTACATAATCAATCTCAGCTAATGGCTCTCTATCAATCCTCTCAACTAATTGCTGCTTGATAATATCTCTATCTCTCTCTCCTGATCCAATTAAATTTTGTGCTATTTGGAGTGCTTGGTATAAAACTAATGCTGCTTCTCGTTCATCCTGGCCTAAATATTTATTTCGAGAACTGATTGCCAATCCATCCTTCTCTCTTACAATCGGTACTGTTACTATATCTATATCAAAATTCAAATCCTTAACCATTCTCTTTATCACTAAAACTTGTTGTGCATCTTTTTGTCCAAAGTAAGCACGGTCTGGATTTATAATATTGAATAACTTACTAACAATAGTACAGACCCCTGTAAAGTGTCCCTCCCTAGTAGCACCACATAAGTGATTAGTTAAACCTTCTACTTCTACTGTAGTTGCTGAATTTGGCAGATAAATTTCTTCTGTTTGAGGGGAGAAAACTACATCTACTCCTACTCCTGTAGCCAACTCTACATCTCTAGATAAATCCCGTGGATACTCTCCATAATCTTCATCCGGTCCAAATTGAGTAGGATTCACAAAAATACTGACTACAACTATATCATTCTCTTTTCTTGCTTCCTCCATTAAAGTTAAATGACCTTGATGAAGATACCCCATGGTTGGTACAAAGCCTACAGAATTTCCTGTAATTTTTTGCTCTCTAACAAAATTTCTAATTTCAGCAATGGTATGATAAACTTCCATAATTCTCCCTCCTAATATAAAGTGTCTATATAATTAATATTTTCTATTTAAAAACTCTCTTCTTTTCGAGGAAAACTTCCTTCTTCAACATCATTTTGATAATCTTTAAAAGCAGAAATTATTCTTTGGTTCAATTTTGCATACTTTCTGACAAACTTAGGAGTAAAATCACCAAAGATACCTAGCATATCCTGAGTTACTAGGACCTGACCATCACAACCTTTTCCTGCCCCAATACCAATAGTAGGTATAGTTAATTCCTCAGTAACCAAGCTAGCCAATCTAGCTGGAATACATTCTAAAACTAAAGCAAAAACCCCTGCTTCCTCTAATTCACGAGCATCCTCTAATAACTCTTGAGCTGCTTTTTCAGTCTTTCCTTGAACTTTAAAACCTCCAAATTGATTAACTGATTGTGGAGTTAAACCTAAATGTCCCATTACTGGTATGCCTGCATTAATAGTTGCTTCTACTTCTGCTACTATCTCACTTCCACCTTCCATTTTTACTGCTTGTGCTCCACTCTCTTTCATGATTCGACCAGCATTTTGTACCGTTAAATTAATTTTTCCAGTCTTATAAGACATAAAAGGCATATCTGTGACTACTAAGGTATCTGTAGCTCCTCTAGTGACTGCTTTAGTATGATGAATCATATCGCCTATAGTTACAGCTAATGTGTCATCATAACCTAGAACTACCATGCCTAAAGAATCCCCAACCAAAATCACGTCTATTCCTGCTTCATCTATCATTTTAGCTGTTGGATAATCATAAGCGGTTAGCATAGTAATCTTTTCTTTTGCTACTTTTTTAGCTTGTAAAGTTTTAGTTGTTACCTTCTCTTTATTCATCTTTCCCCCACCTTTAATTTATTAATTAATTCTGTATATTCTTTTTCAGTCAAAGTTCCTTTATCTTGAGCAATTTCAGTAGTATGTTTACCTAAACTTCGATATAATCTCACTTTCTCTGGTAATAATTCTTCTAAAGAATCTAAATGATTCTTAATTACCTCTATATCACCTCTAGATATTGGCCCTGTTAGAGCTTGAGTAGCCCCTAAGTCTTGAATATTATTTAAGGTACCTTCCATTAATGTTAATAAGCCCTTCGCTGCCTTTGAAGAATCAATACCTGCTTTTTCATTCATTTTAATTGCTAAATCCGCAATGGCTACTAAATAATTAGATGCCACACAAGCCGCAGCATGATAAATTGGTTTAGCCTCCTTAGAAATTATTTCATACTCGGCACCTAACTTTTTTAAAATTTCCTTACCAATTTCACGTCCAATCTGATTTCCTTCAATAGTAAAAAAGGCATTTGGTAAATTACTAATCCCTTTTTGGACATCTGCAACAGATTGTAACGGATGAAGTGCTAGCCTACCATATTTACCTTCTTCTATATCAGCAGATAGTAAAATATCAGAAAGTAAAGCACCACTACAATGAATTAAAGTTGTATTATCACTTATTAATCCTTGTTTAAAAAGATTATCTGCTATATCATGAATTGCCTGATCAGGTGTTGTAATTAAAATCAGATCGGCTTTTAAGATGAAATTCTTATGCTCTGTAGTAGCAATTCCACCTCCTGCTAAATTTACTCCTTGCTTTGCCGAATTCAAACTTCTACTTACAAAACCCAAAATCTGATATCCATTCTTAGCTAGCAAGTACCCTAAACTCTGTCCAATACTTCCTGCTCCAATAATTACAACGGTTTTTTGTTCTTTCAAAATATTCTCTCCTTTCCTCTACAAATAAAAAAACCTTCTTAACCAAAACGGTTAAGAAGGTTTTTAAGCATGAATGAAAATAGCTAGACATAGATAGCCTAACTTTACTTAACTTCTTCCCGTCCCCGTCCAAATAGGATCTGAGCGGCAAAATTGAAGTTATCTATTCTATTTTAAGCTATATATTATTAGTCTATTATGTACTATTAGACTTCAGAAGTGAAAATCCCTTCTTTTATTGAATGACTAAAATTACAAAAGATCTGTAGTCTAGATATCTAGACTACAGATCTTTTTATAATTTACATTTTCTATTTAGAATAAGCCACTAATGTTACCATCTGCATCAACATCGATCTCTTCAGCAGAAGGTACTTTAGGTAAACCAGGCATTGTCATAACTGCACCGGTTAAGGCTACTAGGAAGCCTGCTCCTGCAGATACATTAATCTCTCTAACTGTAACTTTAAAGCCTGTTGGTCTACCTTTCTTAGTTGGGTCATCTGAGATAGATGACTGAGTCTTAGCCATACAGATTGGCATATTATCAAACCCTTGCTCAACTAATTTCTCAATATCTTTCATAGCGTTGTCAGTAAAGACTACACCGTCAGCGCCATAAATTTTAGTAGCAATTGTTTCAATCTTTT
>NZ_FUWM01000032.1 GCF_900167185.1 Selenihalanaerobacter shriftii | reverse complement strand
TGTAGGAAGTCGGATTGACTCATAGTACTCTGAGACTAGGAAAGCTAGTTACATGGGGAAGGGGTGACAGGAATATGAACCCATCAAAGGAAACATTAACCGGACGCGCAAGGCCGGATAACTAGTGCCAACCTCACTATAGAAATACCAAAAAGCTATTTGAAATAGCTGATTACGGAAGGGAGTGCAATCTGAAGAGCCCGGTGCGGTAGTTCCGCACGCCGGGATCTGTGCTGGGCAACTAGCGTTCCTATTTAGGTTAAGAAAGCTAGGAGGAATTATATTGTCAACACCAAGGCGCAAACGGTTAAATAGAAAAGGTAGATTACAAGCAGCAAAAAAATGGATTCCAACATATGAGGGTAAGAATTTAGTAAGAGGATATAAAAAATGGTTTGGAGTTGATTTTATATGTGCGATAAAAGAGTTAGAGATGTTAGGGCACGAAATCAATGAAAAATATAAAAAACAGATATTGAAACAAGAAGAAGCGAAAAGAAAAGCTGCTAAAGAGAGAAAAAGAAGCAAGAAAGAGGAATTAATAGATGATCCTTCTTGGCAAAATGCAAAGTTTTATTTTATTGCTGGGTATACATCTAATGGGGTTCCATATGGTATCACCTGGGAAGAGTATGAGGAAAAATACAGTGAAACTAATCAGGATGATACATCAGATGATTCTCAGGACAATTTGAATAATGATTTTTTTGATGACGTTCCATTTTAAGTTTAATTTTTATAATAGAGTATTTTCATTAAGGCAAGTTGCAGAATTTTAGGATATTTATTATGTATGTTAGACTGTCTGGAAACCTATATAAAAAAGAAGTCCTAATATTATGAACTAGGACCTCAAATTAGAAAGTTATATTTTCTTTTACCATGTATTATTCTTTTTATTTCAACTTCTGTTACTTCTTCTTTTACTGTATAAAAGACTAAGTAATTTTCAATAACTAACATACGATAATTAAGGAATTTTAAATGTTCATCTTTTGGTGTTTTCCCCATGTAAGGAAATTCTTTTAATTTTGAAATAGTTTCATCGATTTGATTAAGGAAGTCTAAAGCAGCACTAGGATTATCAGTTTGAATATATTTTATTATTTCTTCTAGGTCTTTTTTAGCGATAGGTAAATAATTGACTTGAAATTCTTTATTACTCATTTAACTTAGCCTTCATTTCTTTCATTAATTTGTCATGTGAGGTTTTAGGTGCTTCTGATAAACTTTCTGTTTCAGCTTTACTAAGTTTTTGGTATAATTCAAGAAGTGCTTGTTGTTTTTCATATAAACCTAAACTCATAACAACCATATCGCCGTGACCATTTTTAGTTAAAAAGACTGGTTCGCCTTCTTCATGGCAGAGTTCTGATATTTTTTTAAAGTTATTTCTAAGCTCGGAAACAGGTTTAATAGTTGGCATAAAATCACTCCTTTATCATTCTGTTTAGTAATATTATATCATAATTATGATATAAAGTATACATATATTCTATATTTGTTTTTTGGAAGGGAGACTTATTTAATTATAAGTAGAACTATTATTAATTTTTTGGGGTAGACAAATAAGTTTAAAAAGCAAGGGGGTTCTAATTATTTATTAGAAACTTAATATAAAATGGGAAGTTAATTTTTCTAATGACCGCCAACATCACATAACATCGATTTACCACATCTAGCTAGATGCGTAAAAGTAGGATAAGTAGTGATTTATTGTAAAACATATCAATTTTTCCTTAGCACTATCAGGTAAATATTCAGCTACTATATCGCTTAAATACTTTTTATAAGGGAATTTTGCGTTTTTGATTCGTCTTTTTCCACTGTTTTCTTTTCTTACATCGCTTATCAGGCATTGCACCAGCCTACTATCTAAAATCGTTAATTGGCGATTGACGATTAATGTGTTATTATGAATTTAGGAGGGGATAAAAATGGCTAACTCTAAAGATGAAATTAGAGAAAAGATAATGAATAATTATTCTCAAGTAGCTAAAGGGGAAAATACAGGTTGCTGTAGTAGTGGATGTTGTAGTGGGAATCCTAGAGCTATAGCAAATTTAAATCAAGGGCAGACAGTACTTGATTTAGGTTGTGGAGCTGGTTTTGATGTATTTCTTGCTGCTCGAGAAGTTGGTTCAAAGGGAAAAGTTATTGGGGTGGATATGACTCCAGAAATGATTAGTAAAGCTAGAAAAAATGCTAAGAAGAATAATTTTACAAATGTTGATTTTCGATTAGGAGAAATTGAAAATCTTCCAGTAGTAGATAATTCAGTTGATGTTGTAATTTCTAATTGTGTAATCAATTTATCAGTTTATAAAGAAGCTGTATTTAATGAAATTTGTAGAGTATTGAAACCTGGAGGGACATTAGCCATTTCAGATATATTAAAGAAAGGTGAATTTCCTGAAAAGATAAAAAATAATATAGAGAATTATAGTAGTTGTATTGCTGGTGCTTTACCACCTAAAAAGTTTAAAAAAACATTAGAAAAAACTAATTTAGAAAATATTAAAATTATAAAAAAAGAGAATAGTAAAGAAATTGTTAAAGACTGGTCATCTGAAATTAATACTGAGAGCTTCATTTTTTCTGCTTATATTACAGCTCAAAAGTCACATTAAATAGTAGAGGGGAGATATAATGTTACAACAAACTAATAACACTTGGCAAGAAAATTTTGCACAATTATCTAAAGCATTAGGACATCCTCATCGGATTAAAATACTTCAAATTTTAACTGATTTACCTGCTGATAATCGTTGTATGGTAAGTAGTATTGTTGATCAATTACCTATTTCACAATCTACTGTTTCGCAACATTTAAAAATACTTAAGTACTCTGGTTGGATAAAAGGAAGGATAGATGGACCTAGAGTGTGTTATTGTTTAGAAGAAGGAGTTTTTGACCGCTATAGAAAACTAATCAATAATATTGAGAAGGAAACAAATTAAAAATAAAAATGATGAATTAAGCATTGATAAAGCAGGAATGGCAGTTTACATATTGCCTAATTCTTTGTCTCAAGATAATAATGTTCAAGTCAGTGTTAAATCACCTAAAAAAGAATTCAATTTTATTAAAATTTGATTTTTACTTGAAAACTATAAGTTTTTACGAGTGTGGTCAGTATCAAAAACGTTAATTGAAAGTGCAATATAATGTTAAATATTGAGAGGATGATGAAGATGCTAATTTTGGACAAACCATATATTTCGAAGTTTTTAGAAAATACGATTGTAGAAATGGAATTGCCTGTTTTAAAAAATGATGCTATAAAAGAATTTGGGCTAACTAATGATATTGATTATTTAAAAGATGAAGAATTTATTAGGAAGTTTAAAGAAAATGAAGAATTTTTTATTTATAGCAACTCAGAAAATCCAATTAATTGGATAGCTAATAATTTATCCTTTACTGATTTGCCGGAAAAGATTAACATTTTCAAGGATAAAGTTGAGTTTCGGAAATTATTAAAAGATATTTATCCTAATTTTTTCTATAAAGAAATAAGTTTTAGTGAATTAGAAGAGATAGATATAACAGAAATAAGAAAACCTTTTATTATAAAACCTTCAATTGGTTTTTTTAGTATGGGGGTTTATAAAGTTAATAGTGTTGATGAATGGGGAAATGTAGTAAAGGAATTGAAAAGAGAAGTTAAGAGGATGAAAGGGAAATATCCTATTGAAGTAATAGATTCTAGCAAATTTATTATAGAAGAGAATATAGGAGGTGAAGAATTTGCTATTGATGTATATTACAATGATTTAGGAGAACCAGTAATTTTAAATATTTTTAAGCATATTTTTTCTTCAGGTGAAGATGTTAGTGATCGAGTTTATATAACTTCAAAAGAAATAATAGAAAATTACTATAGTTTATTTTTAGACTTTTTATCTCAAATGGGTAATTTAGTTAACCTATGTAATTTTCCGATGCATGTAGAGTTTAGAGTTGATAAAGATAAACAGGTAACCCCCATTGAAGTAAATCCAATGAGGTTTGCAGGTTGGTGTACAACTGATATAGCTTATTATGCTTATGGAATAAATGTTTATGAATATTTTTTCAAGCAAAAGGAGCCTAATTGGGAAGAAATACTTAAGGATAAAGAGGATAAAATTTATAGTATTGTAGTTGCTGATCTACCAGGAGATATAAAGATAAATAATATTGAGGGTATCAATTATGAAGGATTTGTTTCACATTTTGAAAATCCTTTAGAGATAAGAAAGATAGATTATAGGGAACATGCTGTTTTTGCCTTTTTATTTACTGAAACGAATCGTGATAATTGGCAAGAGTTAGAAGAAATACTAAATTCAGATTTAAAAGAATATATAAAGTTAAAGGAGTAAAGAATTTTTATTTATTATGTCGATATACATGATATTTTTAATAGTCAATTCTTTCTAAGCTAATTATTTATTCGAAAAGATAATTTAAGTTAATAATAAATATTTGAAGCATACATAGGAGGGACAAATTATGAGTGAAAATAAAATCATAGGTATTAGTGCTGGGAGAAAAGAAAAAATAACAGAAAATGCTGTAAAAACGGTGCTTGAAGGTAGCGGTTTATCATTTGATTTTTATTCTCTTTCTAATTTTGAGGTGTTAACCTGTGATGGCTGTAATGGTTGTATAGAAACTCATAAATGCGTTAAAGATGATTCAGTAAATCAAATTTTAGAAGCTATTCAACAAGCACAAGGAATTGTTTTTGGAGCTCCAGAGTATTGGGAAGGAATGAATGCTAAAGGAAGAGCTTTTTGGGAGCGAGTCTGTTTTAGTACTCGACATAATGAAAAGTTTCCTTTACAGAATAAATCAGGAGTCATAGTTGGAGTTAGTGGTGATGGGGATTCAACAGCAGTAATTAAAGATATTGAAAGATTTTTTAATGATGCTCGTATAGAAAAAGTTTCTCAAATAGAAGTACAGGGAGAATATGCTTGTTTTACCTGTGGTTATGGACATAAATGTCAGGTTGGTGGTTTAGTTAATATGTATGATTTACCAATAGAAGTTTCAAAAGTAAAAATGCCTAACTTATGTGATCAATATCCAGAAGATAATGATAAAATGAAGAATATTAGGATTAAGCTTGAAAAGGCTGGACAGATATTAGCTGAGAAAATGGATTAAATATAAAGCTTAAATCATCAAAAAACGATAAACTAATTTTAAATTAATACTTACTTGATGGGTGTCATCTAGATTATCACCTAGGAACACATAATCATTTTGTAAATCATATTGTTTATGGAATTTTAAAAGAAGAATGGAATTAGGATATTAGAAGAGGTTTGGATGAATAAAAATGGATAGAGACTGGCAATTTGAAATTTTTACTAGAAAACAAAATAAAATTTCATAATTGCCAGCCAATAATTTTTGCTTAAAATAAGCTTTCTAGCCTAACTGGCTAGTATAAGTATTAAGTTCCTCAGGTTTTACCAGTTAACAAGCTGTAAATATAAAAAACGCCTACTCCACCTTCAAAAATTGCTAATGATTGATTGCCAGCAGCAAAATCTTTAAAACCGGAAATTAAAAGATAAATTGCAGCAGTCCATTTTAATATTTTAATCAAATTCTATTCCCCCTATATCAAACAAATTAATAACGCTATATTAATTACTTATTAGTATTTTATATTTTTCCTTCTAGTATTTCAATTAAATTAATTTATTATTAATAACGCTTAAAAAAGTCATACCTGTAACGACATTTAGTTATGATGTATAAATATAATTTGGGACTTATTTGCAGGTGATATGATAGTATTTACAGAATTTCAACATTTGAAGAGATGATAAATTTTTTAGAAAAGGCTGCTAAATATTTAAAAGAGAAAGGAAAGTTATACTTAAGTTTTATGGGATGTTTTTATCTTTGCTGAAAAAGATTATTAAGAATAGGAGATAAAAGATGTATAACTATTTGATACAAGGATTATTTTTAGGACTAGCATATGTTGCACCGATAGGTATGCAGAATTTATATGTAATAAATACTGCAATGAAAGGTAATAAAATCAAGACTTATCAAGTAGCATTAGTGACAATATTCTTTGATATTACACTTGCTCTTGCCTGTTTTTTTGGAATAGGATTATTGATTGAAAATGTTCCAATATTGAAATCAGCTATTTTATTAGTAGGTTCTATCCTAGTTATGCATATTGGAATTAGTTTAGTTCGTTCTTCATCAGATGTAAGAGATGATGTGAAAGTGAGTGATTCAATAATTAAAATTATAACCACTTCTTTTATTGTGACTTGGCTAAATCCTCAAGCTGTGATAGATGGTTCGTTATTATTAGGAAGTTATCAGACTTCAATTCCTGTTCAAATGTCTAAGTATTTTATACTAGGATTTAGCAGCGCATCTTTCATATGGTTTATCTTTATATCAACTATAACATTGATTCTAAGAGATAAATTAAATAATAGTATTGTTAAGGGGATAAATATAATTTGTGGAATAATTTTAATATTTTTTGGTGTTAAGCTAGGATATTCTTTTATTCAAATAATAAATGGTTAATAAATAGATTATTGTCTAACTACTACTTGCTTTAATAATGCTAAAGCGGGAAGGGTGGGTTTGAGATAGAAATGAATCATAATCTAGAAAATAAACTTAGCAAAAATTTACCTCGGGACATAAGCGCATTAGGGTTTGTTCAGAATTATCCAATAAAAAAAGTATATCAAGTAGGGAATTCCTACATTATCTTAGGTAAAAGTGATCACCTATGGGCCTATGTTTCTAGTGAGGATAAAGATGAGCTAATTCATCTTATCAATAAATATAAATATGAAACAAAGTATTTTGCCTCAATTGAAAGCTGGATGAAACCTATTATACAGAAGAATAAGGATGTAGAATGGGAATTACAGACTAAGCGTTTTATTTTTCCCGAACATCTAGAAATTGGGGTATTAGACAATAGGGTTAAACGACTTAAAAGTTCAGATGCAAATTATATATATAATAATTCTCATTATAAAGAGGTTACTTCCATTAAATACATACAAGAACGTATCAATCAGGGAGTATCTGCTGGAATAACTAAAAATAATAAACTTATAGCATGGGGATTAACCCATGATGATAATGCATTAGGTTTTTTGCATGTGCTTCCTGAATATAGGAGACAAGGATATGCCGAGGAGATTACAAAATGTTTAATACAAAAGCAAAGAAGTGAGAATAAAGAAGTCTTTTTAAATATTGAAATTGATAATTTCAAATCTGAAAGCTTAGCAACTAAACTGGGATTTGTTTTTGATAGAAAGATAAGTTGGTTTAAGATTTAAATAATCTAAAAACCATTTACAAGATATCTATCTATTAATAATTATTAATCCAATGATACAGAGTACTATTCCTAATATTTTGTGAGGTCCAAATCCTTCATTGAAGAATATAACTCCTATGGGTATTAACATAATTGCCAGGGAAACATTAGCTACTAAAGACCCCACACTTATATCCCATCCTGCTCTATATGCAAGCAGATAACCAAATTCAAGCCCAACGATTGATATTCCAAGTATAATACTAGTCCAATTTAATCCATTAAATGATTGGAAAAATCCTGTGTCAGTTTTATAAAATTGTGACGTAATAATAGTTAGTATTGCTGCTGTTAAGTATGTAATAAATAATGCGGAAAAAGGATTAGCATTACTTGGTGTTGCTTTTTGAGATACATTATACATAATATTTGAAATTACTATCAATATAATAGAAGCAACGTACATAAACATAATTTAACCTCACTTATCATATGTATTTTATCAGTCATTACATTAGAATAACTATAAATTATAGTCTATCAAAAGGTCTCATAATTGTCAATAAAAAACGTTCTTTCTGGTTTAAGATTTAAAGTAATACCAGAAAGAACGTTTTAATAATATAAACTATGGACATCTGATCAAAATAGGTTTTTAAAAACTTATGGTGTTAAAACTCCTCCAAGAGCTTCAAATAGGAACTGGATTATAAATATAGTGATAATTAAATCAATAAGGCTACCTAGAGAAGTATCTTGAGATATACTAGCCATAGTTGTCACCACCTTTCTTTAATCTTTATAGGTAATGTCATATTATAATATGTATATCTGAACAAAATGTGAATATCTATTAATTAATAATTTAGTTAATTATTTATAATAGAGTAATCTCATTAAATTGAATATTAAGAGATATAGAGAGGGTAATAGATGAATATAATTTCAGAAAGGAGGGATTACAAGATGGATGGACAAGAAGAGTTAACTGAGAATGAAGAGATAAAGAATAATCAATCTGAGGATGAATTTAATGATAAAGAAGCAAAGGAGCAGGAATCAGTTAATGATGAAGAGTCAACAAGTGCTAACTCTGAAGAAGAATATCATATTAGTCCAGTTATTTCAACGTGTTCTAATTTAAAGGATACTGCTTGTATGCTACGAACTTTTGCTGACGATCTTGAACAATTGGTTAAAACTGTTGAACCGATGATTCAACTTGCCAATAAGGATTATAGAAATGCTAGTTCCAAGGAGAATCAATTAGATTTACAAAATAATTATAGTCAGAAGGAGACTAAATTGGATAATGAAAGTAAAACTAATAATTTAGATTTACTTTCATTGCTGTCTCAAACAGGTGATGGTGGTCAAGGCTCATTGAATGATATATTAATGAAAGCAATAATGCAAATGCTCTTAAAACAGATGATATAAAGTTGCAATTCTATTTAATGAGCATATTTGAAATATGGATAAGCGATAAGATGGGATGTGAACTTATCGCTTATCACTTTTTATTTTTTCATAAATTGTTTTTCTGCTAATTTCATAGTTTTTAAAATATTTACTATTCCAGCTCCTTGTTTTTCTTTAGGAACTGAGGGTATAGATGAAGCCCCTTTAATTAATAATTCTTTAGTTTGTTTAGGATTTAAATCTTTAAAAATACTAATTAATAAAGCGATAGCTCCAGTTACATGGGCAGTTGCCATTGACGTTCCATTAAGAGTTCTAAACCTATTATTTCTCCAAGTAGATTTAATATTAACTCCTGGAGCCAAGAGGTCTAATCCTTCTCCATAATTATTAAAGTTAGCAATCTTTTTTCTTTCATTTATGGCAGCCACGGCTATTACCTCTGGATATTTAGCTGGATAATCTATAGTTTTTCTACCTTTATTACCAGAGGCTGCAACCATAGTGATACCTGACTTATATGCTTTTTTTACTGCTTTTTTTAAGCTAGAATTATCTTCAGTAGTTCCAAAACTCATATTTAGTATCTTAATATTATTTTTGATACTCCATTCTATTCCTTCAATTACAGAAGATAATCGGCCTTCTCCATTCCTATTAAATGCTTTAATAGGATAAATTTCAACATCGGGAAGAATACCTAAAATTCCTTTGCCATTTTTTCTACCGCCAATAATTCCAGAGATATGGGTACCGTGACCATGGCTATCATATGGTAATGTTTTATGATTAATTGTATTGAGTCCATTGTGAACAGGGGTTAGATCATAATGGTTTAGATCGACACCAGTGTCAATAATACCAACCCTAACTTCACGAAAATGAGCCCAAGCATTAAGTGCATCAATTGCTTTTAATCCCCAAGATTTCATATCATTTTTAGAATTAACTTGTAAAAAGGTATCTTTTTCTATTCTTTTTATACCAGAAACTGATTGAATCATAGTTTTGTCTTCAATGTTCTTAAATTGATATACAAAACCATTAACTAAAGATAGTTTTTTAACTAGTTTTCCTCCATTCTGTTCTATTTGACTCTTAAATTCTTTTTTATTAAATTCTTTATCAGTGATAATAATATACTGGGTAAGATTTTTAGCCTGAGGATATTCTTTGAATTGACTTATTTCTAGTTGGCTTAATAGGTTAGTTGTTAATAATAATTTTAAAAGTATATTTAAATTCATTGATTATACCACCTCCTTTAGGATTACGGTCTAATAACTATAGTATGTTAGTTATCATGATAATGGGAATTAACTATTGCAGCATATAAAAAAAAGCAAAAACATAATATTACAGCAAGGGAGGTGATCTATAAATGAGTATTGATGATTTCAAAAGAGACAACTCTAAAGTTAAAGTAAGAATGTCTAGGTATAAGAGATGGCGAGCAGCTCAAAAAGAAGAACAGAAGAATAAAGATGCTAAAAAAGATAAGCCAAAAAAGAAAAAGTTTTTAGAACCAGAAACTGAATTAGATTCTTTACAAATTTCAAGTGTTGAGAGTAAAGAAGTTATTAAGGATGAAACAGTTCCAACTAAAGAAGAAGAGAATAATAAGGAAAGTAACAATATAGTTGATAAATTAGAGGAGATTGTATCAAATAAAGGGGAAGATATAGAGATAGATGTAAAAAAAGATAAATTAAATAAAATTAAAAGAGTAGAAGATGAAAAAGAGATAAGTGAAGGGCAAGAAAACAAACCGGAAGATAGTAACGAAGAAAAGATTCAGGCTAAATCAATTCCTAAACATGAATCTGAGAAAATAGAAGTTGAGAATATGGAGAGTTTAGATTCTAAAGATAAAAAGGATGAAAAACGAGAAGAAATTAATGAAAATAGTTTTGAAGTAAGTACTCTTATGAAAACATGCTACAATTTAAAGAATATTACACCTGGAATAAGAAAAATGGCTAATAATATAGAACAAATGGTAGATAGTATTGAAAAGTTAGAAGAATTTAGAATGAAAGTTGATCAAAGAAATTATTCTCATCAAAAAGTTCAAAATAAATCTGAGCAAACTAATCAACAATCAGAAGCAATTAAGAATGGTACTAATAATAAGAATAAAATTGGTAATTCAATTTTACAGCTATTGAATCCAAATATAGATGGGTCTATGGAAGATATGAACAAATCATTAAATGATATGATAATGCAAATAGTTATGAAAAAGTTATTAAAACAGTTTATGGTTAATAAATAATTTTTGTATACTTATTATAAATTTATTTTAGATATAAATCAAAAGCATTCTCCCTGGAGTTGCATAACCCCAAGGAGAATGCTTTTATTATACGACATATAAGCTATGGAGTTTTATTTTTAAACTTCTGGTGGATTTAAAATTCCTTCAAGGGCTTCAAATAAAAACTGGATAATAAAGATAGTGATGATTAAGTTAATAAGGTTACCAAGAGAAGTCTCTTGAGATATTTGTGCCATAGTTATCACCACCTTTCTTCAATTTTCTTAAGAAAGTAATATCATAATATAATATGTATATCTAAGAAAAATGTGAATACTTAAATTATTATTCATTTCTATTATTAGTTAATATAGATAGTATTTGAAAAAGTAGGAGAAGATCTAACGTACTTCCTAATTTAGCACTTCTGACTATAGCGTCTTCAATAATTTCTTCCGGTACTGATGGAGTTCTAGTTAATTCTTCAGCAGCTCCGACAAAAAGTCGATAGGAATTGGTTAATGAGGTAAAAGTTTGAGTGATATCATTAAAGTCATTGGTCATTTTAATCCCTCCTAAATTTTAATTATATACATTATATGCAAAGGAAGAGCTATTTGATAATAGTTTATGAATTTAATTAATGTTATTCTTGATTATGATTTGAATTATTATTAGATTCTCTTATTTTCTGTTGTATATGATAAGCTGATCCTAGAGGATTAATATTAGATAAGCGTTTTACATCTGGATTAAGAGCCTGAATATCTTCTAAAAAAATTATCTCATCAGTGACTTCCGTAGCTAAATTTGCAAAAACCTCAGCAATCGATTCAGTTGGGTTTATCAATTTTATCACCTCGTTAGTAATTATTTATAAACATTATATGTAATTGAAGAATAGGTTGTTAATTTAAAAATAGATTTAAAAGTATTGCACACTTATAGTAGGGACTACATATTATAAAATATGAATTATGGTTTGAAATGCGCTTAACCTAAAAATATTGGTATTAGGCGCATAAATAAAATGAAGGAGGAATAACATAACATGCTTAATTTCCCTAAGAATGATGATGCTGGAGTATCACAAGAGAATGGTTTCGGTGGGCTAATTGACGTAATTCTTGTAATTTTTATTATTCAATTTTTATTTTCAGCTTTAGGTGGAGGTGACGGTGGAGGTATTCTTGATGGTCTTTTCGGTGGTCTTACAAGTTCATCATCTAATGATGTTGTAGATTTAGATGATGAATAAATAAGGAGGATCAATAATATGAATGGTATTTCAAAACCTCAATCATTAGAAGAGGTAAAATTTCTAATTGGTAACTTTGGAGATGCATTATCCGATGATAATATTAAAATAATTACGGCAATTATAGATGAGATTGAAAATGCGGGCGGATTAGATAAAGCAGATCCTTCTCAATTAGAGCAATTGATCCTTTTATTAGCTCAACAGAATGATATAGATTTATCAGAACTATAAAGAATTAATTGATAATAAAAGGGAGGTGACGTATATGTTTGGGGTTTCGCAGCAACCACCAACCTCTATTGAAAATTTAATTAATTTAATAATTACCATATTCATTATCCAGTTTTTATTTGAGGCTTTAGGTGGAGTTTTAACACCGTAACATTCCATAGAATATTAATGTTTTATCAAAATAATCAAGGCTATTATAATAATAGTTCTTGATTATTTTGTTTTTTAATTTATTTATTGAATTATTAGAAAGGAGTGAAAATGCGCTTTTTTAAAAAGTAAAAGCGATAATACTTATGAATAGAAGATTATTAAATATAAATTTAGAAGCATTTTGTAGTAGCATTAATGGTGTCTTTGAATTTGGAGCATTTTTTTTATTAATTGTTGTACTTTTAGAAATTATAGAGAATCAAAATTAATTATTTTTGGTTTAATGAATAAATTACGTAATAGAGGATTAGTAAATTAAAGGGAGTAAATTATAATTCTTTAATTGCTAATCCTTAACTATTATAATTATAAAATTTATTATAGTACAAATATTTTTATATAGAAATTGATTTTTAGGTACTATATAAACTACAAGAGATTACTTAAGTAAAATAGAGTTAATTTAGAGAAGGAGCTCAAGCGGTAAGTAAAGAATTACATCGTATGCATGGATTTGTATGATTTAGTTTTTATAATGAAGACGTGATAATGGTAGGAGATGAAATAATAGCTAACCTATTAGGAGGGATTTATATTAAAGGAATAAAACAATCAAGAAGATTAATATCAACTATATCTAATAATGAATATCCATTTGATAGAATTGAAGAAGTTGCGGTTAATGATGAAACATTAGAAGTATTTATTCCTGAATTAAATAAAGCAAGAATTAAGTCTGGGAAATATTTGTGGGAAAGGTATGTTGATTTTCTTCCTTTTACTAGAATGAGTAAAGAATTTTCGTTAGGTGAAGGCAATACTCCGTTAATTCAAGGTAACGATTATTTACAAAAATTTACTGGAGTTAAAGATTTATTTCTCAAGAATGAAACTCAAAATCCAACTTGGAGTTTTAAAGATAGAGGTTCTTTAGCTTGTATATTTATGGCTAAGGAGATGGAGGAAGTGGTAACAGCTACAATTTCAACAGGGAATATGGGGAATTCAATATCGGCTTATGGAGCTAAGTCAGGAATTAATGTTATTGTTTTTGTTCCAGAATTTACACCTATAGAAAAGATTAAGGCTATGACTATTCATGGAACAAAAGTGATTAAGGTGAAAGCACCTGATTATTCATTCATGAAAAAACGAATACTAAAATTAGCTAAGAAATTAGGTTTAAGAATTGTTTCCGGAAATGGACCTATTAGAGTAGAAGGATATAAGTTGACTGCTTTCGAGCTTTATGAACAGATGGAAGGTACTGTTCCTGATTATATTACAGTTCCGACTTCAGCCTGTGGTCATATTAGAGGTATTTTTAAAGGTTATAGGGAATTAAAGAAAGCAGGATTTATTGATAAGTTACCTAAGATGATTATTGTACAGGCTAAAAATAATAGTCCTATTGTTAGTGCTATTAAAGAAGGAAAGACTCAGATTCAGTCGTTCTCTAACTTTACAACTATTGCTGAAGCAATTACCAGTGGAACTCCTATGGGTGGGAATGAAATTATACATAAGGCCAAAGAGTTTAATTGGCTTGCTGAAGATGTGACTGAAGAAGAAATTTTAGAATCGCAAAAGGTATTAGGTAAAGCTGGTTATTTTGTAGAACCTGCTGCTGCAACGTCTGTATATGCTGTTAAAAAGCTTAAGCAAAGTGGTGATATTGCAAATGATGCAAAAGTTTTACTTATGTTAACTGGTTCAGGATTAAAAGATATGGAAGTTTTTAAGGAACACTCATTTGATATTATGGAGAGTAATCTTCATAATATTAAAGTAGATTTACAACAATTATTAAAGTAGATAATTTATGATTACATTTTTATTAATATTTAATTTATAAAGCATTAATCATAGTATAAATGAAATAGGAGGTATAACAGGATGAGTAATATTAAAGAAGCTATGGATTATTTTAAAGAAGGATTTAGTTGTTCACAAGCTGTATTTGCAGCATATGCTCCAAAATTTGGGTTAGATCAAGAGACCGCTCTTAAGATTTCTGGACCTTTTGGTGGTGGGATAGGCGGTATGGGAGAAACTTGTGGAGTAGTGACTGGTGCACTAATGGTGGTTGGACTTAAAGATGGGGTAATAGTATCTGACCCTGAAGAAAAAGCGAAAGTTAAGGCTAAGGCTCAAGAATTTATTAATAAATTTAAAACAAAAAATAAAAATATTACTTGCATAAAATTGCTTGGCTGTGATATAAGCACTGAAGAAGGAATGGAAATAGTCAAAGAGAAAGAATTAATTGATAAAGTTTGTTCTAATTTAGTCAAAGATGCAGGAGAGGTTTTAGAAGAAATATTGTAAATAAGAATATATTAATTAACAAATTATTATAGGGATTTTGAAATATATGAGGAGGAGATAATAGTGCAATATTCAGAAGCGAGTATCGGGAGAATATTTATTCTTCGTCTTGAAAATGGAGATCAAATACCAGGAACTATTGAGAAGTTTGCCAAAGACAAGCAGATTGGCTCAGCAACAGTATTATTTATTGGAGGAGCAGATAAAGATAGTAAAGTTGTGGTAGGACCTGAAGATGGCTCTGCTAAAGATCCTATTCCACAAGTTAATGAGTTAATTGGTGTTAGTGAAGCAGTAGGAGTAGGAACAATATTTGTTAATGAAGATGAAATACCTAAATTACACCTTCACTCTGCTTTTGGTCGTGATGGAGAAACGGTTACAGGTTGCACGAGAGAAGGAATTGATATTTGGCATATTGGTGAGGTTATAATATTAGAACTTATTAATAGTTCAGCTCAACGGAGGATAGACCCAGCTACAGGATTTGAGTTATTAGAAGTTTAATAATAAATATATAAAAAGCAGAATAAGTCTTTTCTTAAAATGTCACATTACCAGCATAAATCAAATTAAAAAGAGCCAACATCGAAATGTTAGCTCTTTTTAATCTAAAGTTTAATCATAACTATTGTAACTTTTCTTATTAGATAAATTAAGAAAGAAATAACGATTAAAATGCTTAGTAAAGTGATTATACCTAAGGACAAGAATTTGATTCGTTCAAAATAATTGATTCCAATTGAAAGATTATTAAGATGGTAACCTTGCTGTAAAAAGACAGGCAGTGCTCCTTGTGTACTAATGCTTTTAATAGGTTCAAAGATAAAAAAAGCAACTATACTGGCAGCAACTCCGTGTAAAACTCTAGCCCAGATATAAGGTTTAATTCTAATATCAGTCCCATTGACCATAGTAGCTACCTGAGCATGAACAGACAATCCACTCCAAGCTATGATACCACTGGCAATAATAACTTGTTGAGATAGAGGAGCTGATACTTGGCTAGCTAAATCTGCACCATTAGTAATTTCAAATACTCCACTAATGATTGGTAATATTAATGATTTATCTGTTCCTAAAAGCTTTATGATAGGTAATAAAAGAGTAGTAATTAATTTAGTGATCCCGATTAAATGTAATATTTCGGTAAATACTGAAAAAAGAATAATGTATCCTCCGACTAAAAGTAAGATATTTATAGATTCTGTAATTGCATCTCCGAATAATTCTCCTAAAGGACGTCCGTCGTCTTTTCGTGCTCTGTAAAGTTCATTAAAGGCATGTTTAAATATATTATCTTCTTTTATAGGTGTATTTTTAATATCTGTATTTCCTTGGGAGGGGTTATAAAATCTCATGGTTAGACCAACTATAATACAGGAAATATAATGAGCTACAGCTAAAGTAACTCCTAGTTCCGGCTTACTAAACATTCCTACAGCAACAGCACCGATCATAAAAAGCGGGTCTGCAGTATTACAAAATGAAACAAGTCTTTCTCCCTCTACTTGTGTACATAATTTTCTTCTGCGCAAGTTACCGGTAATTTTAGCACCAATGGGATAGCCTGAAGCCAATCCCATAGCAAAAGCAAAAGCCCCTACACCGGGTACTTTAAAAATCGGTCTCATTAGAGGTTCTAACAATGCCCCTAAAAAATGTACTGCACCTAATCCCATCAAAATTTCAGCCATAATGAAGAATGGAAGCAAAGCTGGGAATACAATTTCCCACCAAGTATGTAACCCATGGACAGCTGCTTCAAAACTTCGTTCGGAGAAAACAATTAGTGAGATAGTAATAGAAATAGCAACTGCTGCTTTTAAATAGGCTGCTTTTTTACTACTTATTATACTCAAAATAAAACCTCCCTAAATCTTTACTTTATTTATATAATAATATTGATGTCAATGGATATTTATGCTTAAAATTAAATTAAAGGATTTACTTAATAATATTATTTTTACGATAGTAAATTTATGTCTATAATTTTGTTTAAAAAGAAAGTATATTTACTCTAAAATCAGAATAAAATTATTGTTTGAAGAAAAAAATTGATAAATATAAAAGATGATGTTATAATTAATAATAGATCCTATTATTATTAGAAGTAAATTTTTAAAGTAGGGAGTTAAAATAAAAAATTATAAGTGGTAATTGTTGTGGATGATAATTTAATATTAATTTAATAGGCTACCTATTTATTAATTATATTTGAATTTGATGAGTCTAATTAAATTACTTTTATTAAAAGAGAGTATATATAGGAGGTAATAATCATGGATAAGTGTCGTTGTACAGTGTGTGGGTATATTTACAGTCCCGAAGAGGGGTCTACTAAAACTGGTGTAGAACCTGGAACCTCATTTGAAGATATACCAGAAGACTGGGTTTGTCCAGTATGCGGAGTAGACAAAAGTCAATTTATTAAGGAGGAGGCTTAAATTTTTGGAACCTGTAAAAATAAAGGAGAATATTCATTGGGTAGGAGCAATTGATTATGATTTAAGAAATTTTCATGGTTATTTAACTGAAGAAGGATCTACATATAATTCATATTTAATTGTAGATGATAAAATTACTTTAGTTGATACTGTAAAAGAGAATTTTGCTGATGAAATGCTAGAAAGAATTTCAAAAATTATTAATCCAGCAAAGATAGATTATGTAGTGACTAATCATGTTGAGATGGATCATTCAGGTAGTTTGGATAAAGTAATGGAAGTAGCTGAAAATGCTACAGTGATTATTTCACCTAAAGGGAGAGAGAATTTACATATTGATTATGATGAAGAGTGGAATTTTAAAACAGTTACTACCGGAGATCAATTAAATATCGGTGAAAGAAATTTAGATTTTATCTTGACTCCTATGGTTCATTGGCCAGATAATATGGTTACCTATTCAGGCGATGATAAAATACTATTTTCCAATGATGCTTTTGGTCAGCATTTTGCTTCTTCGGAGCGATTTGTCGATGAAGTTTCTTGTGATATTGCTATTAAGGAAGCTAAGAAATATTATGCTAATATAGTATTCCCTTATAGCTTTCAAGTTGAGAATGTTTTAAAAAAAGTTGTTGATTTAGATATCGAAGTGATTGCCCCTTCTCATGGTCTTATTTGGCGTTCATTTATTACAGATATAGTTGAAAAATATAAGTGGTGGGTTACCAAAGAAAATAAAGAAAAAGCTGTAATTATTTATGACACAATGTGGGATTCAACTGAAAAAATTGCTTATGCAATTCAAAATGCTTTTGAAGCTAAAGGGATAGACATTAGCATGAAAAATTTGGATACTAATCATATTTCAAATATTATGACTGATATCTTAACGGCTGAATATGTCTGCGTTGGTTCGCCGACTCTAAATAATAATATGCTTCCTTCGGTAGCTAGTTTTTTAACTTATTTACAAGGATTAATTTATGGTAAAAAGACAGGTTTAGCTTTTGGTTCCTATGGATGGAGTGGCGAAAGTATTGACCATGTAGCTGATCTTTTAGAGAAGAGTGGTTTTGATTTATTGGATAAAATAAAAGTAAATTATGTACCGGATGAAAATACTTTAAAAGAAATAACTAATGGACTTAAAAAAGCCCTTGATTAGTTATTGGCCCTATTATCTATAGATAATAGGGCCTAATTGTTTTAATATCTTAAGACTATGTTTAATTTTAAAAGAGGGAGAGTATGATGGTTAAAGTACTAGCAATTAAAGGCAGCTCTCGTCAAAAATTATCAGTAATTTATTTGAAAAATCCTATTCCCGAGTCAAATTTGAATGATCTTTGTGTTGTTTTAGATGGTTTTCCACAATCTATTTCTATTCAAGCAAAGGCAATAGAAATATGGTGACCTACTTTAGATTCTAATGAAAAAGTTATTGTTTCTAAAGAGTTAAGCTAAGAATTTGTTAAATAGTTAATAATTTGGCAAAGTAAATATAAACGTTTTTAACCATCTAATATATTTTTAGGTGGTTTTTTATTATCATTATATTGCTTCATTGTAAAATTAACTTGAACTAATAAAAAATTAATAAAAAAATGCCCATAGTGGACCAAACTGTAATATAATTAAATCACCACAA
>NZ_FUWM01000031.1 GCF_900167185.1 Selenihalanaerobacter shriftii | reverse complement strand
AGTAAAGGTAAAGAACCATCTTCTAACTCAACTGTTTCATAAGCGATAGAAACAACATTCTTCTCCATTAAAGCATCAGTTAATTCTTCTTCTGCAGCTAAGTGGAGATAAGTATAAAGGATCTGTCCTTCTTTAAATAAATCATACTCTTTTGGTAAAGGCTCCTTAACCTTCATAATCATATCTGCTGCATCAAATACTTCTTTTGGAGTAGCTAACATCTTAGCTCCTGCTTGCTTATAATCTTTATCAGAAATCCCACTTCCAACTCCACCATTCTCTTCAATTACTACCTCATGTCCCTCATTAGTCAACGCCTCTACCCCTGCTGGAGTGATTGCAATTCTGTTTTCATTATTCTTAATTTCTGCTGGTACACCTATAATCATTTAAAACTCCTCCTTAATTTTTATTTAAAAATTCTTCTTTTATTTTACACCCTGTAGGAGTAGCTGCTAACCCCCCTAAGGAAGTCTCTCTTAATTTTTCTGGAAGTGATTCACCAACTTCTTTCATAGCTAATATTACTTCATCAGCTGGAATCAGACTTTCAATACCAGCTAATGCCATCTCTGCTGCTGTTAAAGCATTACTAGCTCCCATAGCATTTCTTTTAATACATGGCACTTCTACTAAACCTGCTACTGGATCACAGACTAAGCCTAAAATATTTTTCAATGCAATTGCAACTGCATTACTTATTTGTTGAGGACTACCATTTACAAGATAAGTAATAGCTCCTGCTGCCATTCCCGTAGCAGTACCGCATTCTGCTTGACACCCACCTTCTGCTCCAGAAACTGAAGCCTGTTTAGCAACTACTAAACCAATTCCTGAGGCAACGAATAATGCTTCAATAATCTTGTCATCATCTACTCCTCTTTCAATAGCTATTGTTAACAAAGCACCCGGAAGTATACCACAAGAACCCGCTGTCGGAACTGCTACTATTTTACCCATAGATGCATTTACTTCCGAAACAGCTAAAGCATTAGCAATAGCTTGGGGCATTAGGGAACCGGTTATAGTCTCACCTTCATTTGCTGCCTTGTCCATTAACTGAGCATTACTCCCTTCATAGCAACTAATAGAACTTAGTTCTTCTTCTAACCCCTTCTTTATTGCATCTTTCATAACAGTTAGTGCACTTTGCATCTTTTGCTTTATTTCATTACTTGAATCCGTAGACAACTCAACTTCTCTACGAATCACTACTTCTGCAATTGAAATTTGATTAGCTTTAGCCAAATTTATTAACTCACCTATTGTATCGAAATCATACACTTTTTTTACCCCCCTATGTAAGTGGATTAACTACTTTTACTAATTCTACTCCTAATATATTCTTAATCAATTCTAATATATCTACTTCTAACTTCTGATTTAATTTAATTATAGCTGTGGCTAAAGCTTCCTTATCCTGTCTTACTACCTTCATAAAAGCAATATTCAAATCATAATCATGTAAGATTCCTGAAATCTTGGCTACCATACCAGGCTTGTCTTTATGTAAAGTAATTAAGGTATGATATTCCCCTTTTAAGTCTACTTTTATACCATCTATTTCAGTGATAATTATATTACCACCACCAATAGACGAACCAATGATAGTAGTAAGTTTTCCAGTAATATCTTTAATTTCTAATTTAGCAGTGTTAGGGTGTGCTAAACCTAAATCAATAGGAGTAATCTCAAATTCTATTCCTCGTTCTTTAGCTAATTTAAATGATTCTTTAATCAAACTATCATCAGTAGATAGTCCTAATAATCCACCAATTAACGCTTTATCTGTTCCATGTCCTCGATAAGTCTTTCCAAAAGATCCATGCAAAAGTATTTTAATTTGTTTAAATTCTGTTCCAACAATTTCTCTAGCTAAATTACCAATTCTAACTGCACCAGCCGTATGAGAACTAGACGGCCCCACCATTATCGGCCCAATTGTATCAAAAGCACTCAACTTACTCATTAACCTCACCACCTAATTTAATTAATGCAAATCCTAGTTTAAATTCATTACTTTTCTGAAAACTTTTTCGACAAAATTCATCTTATTAGAATAAACCTTCTATTATATTATATGACATTTCAACAAATTGTCAAGACACTATTAAATTTTTTTAATAAAACATAGGTATAAATAGGATTTTAACCATTGTTTAACTGTAGATGGTGATTTAAAAATAGATAATGAGGTTAATTTTCAAACCCATAATCATTATTATATTACTAATTCTCCATCTTCCATTACTACTTTACCATCAACTTTTAATGTTGGACCAGTAATAATACCATCTAAATGAGACTCAACTTCTACTTTACCACCAAACGCACTATTATCACCAATAGCTACATGAACTGTACCCATTACTTTTTCATCTTCTAATACATTACCAACTAAAGTTGCTTGGTCATTTGTTCCTATACCTAATTCAGCAACATTTCTAGCTTCTTTTTCATACTGGTTTAAAATATCTTCTAACTTTTTAGCCTCCGTGCCACCTTCTACTTCTACTGCATATCCGTCTTCTATAATTAAAGTAATTGACTCTTCAATCATTCCAATACCTGACATTGCACCATCTATTACTACCTTCCCTTTAGATGTACCTTCTAAAGGAGCTATATAAGCTTCACCTGCTGGCAAATTACCAAAATCACCATCTTTATGATAAATACCAGTATCGGGTTTACCTTTTCTCGTTTCTAAAGACATCTTAATGTCAGTGCCCTTGTCTGTTGTTAAATGAGCTACTTTACCCTCATCTAATATTTTGGCTACCTTCATGCTTCTTTCTTTAATAACTTCATAATCTGCTGTTAATGTTCTCTTCATAATCTCTTCAGTAATCATCGGTAAAGTAGCCGCCCTAGTTCCAGCTTCATTAGCTCCTTTTCTCGCATTAGTATGAGATAATGATTTGGAAGTAGGCATTAAAACTACATCTACCTCTTGCATTAAATTCGCTACACTCTTTGGAGGTTCAGCCCCATGATTAGGTCTTGAAGTAATTTCAGTTAAAATTGCTTCTGCTGCCACTTTCTTGGCCATTTGAAAGAAAGCCATCCCGATTTTACGTAAAGGTTCATCAGTAATAACTAATACTGTCTCATCATCTTTAACCGCCATACAATCATTAATAACTATATCAGCTGCTTTTTCTAATTCCTTCATTAATTTTTACCCCCTATTATGTATTTTAAACGAAAATTAACCAGACTACCTTAATACAGGTAGTCTGGTATAGTATGCCCTTTATCTGACTCAATATTAAAATCATTAATTAACTTCTAGTCTCGGCACCTACAGAACTTTTCCATAATAGATATGCTAAAATACAGAAACTACCTAATGCTAAGATGTTAGCTGCACTACCTGCCCAACCGACACCAATGTCTATAGACGTATGCCATCCTTTAAGGGCTAAAGCAGCTAATAAAATACCTATCAATGCATCTCCAGCCACTAATCCAGAAGCAAATAAAATTCCACTTTCATCTTTATCAGATCTTTCTTCTTCAGACATTGACTTTCTATTTAAAGCTGCTTTGATTAATCCACCAATCATAATTGGAGTACTTAAATGAATCGGTAGATATAATCCAACTGCAAATGGTAATGAACCAATACCAAACATCTCAATAATTAAAGAAGAGAACGCTCCAGTAAATACTAAAGCCCATGGTAAATCACCTTTCATTACACCTTTAACCACCATCGCCATTAAATTAGCCTGTGGCGCTGGTAAGTCCTTAGAAGCAATACCATAAGCTTCATGTAGCATTAATACAATTCCACCAACAAAAATAGCAGAAACTAAAATACCAATTAACTCACCTAATTGCTGTTTCTTAGGGGTAGCTCCTACTAAGAATCCAGTCTTTAAGTCCTGAGAAGTGTCACCAGCTACTGCAATTGCCACACATACGATAGCTCCTACACTTAATGCAGCAACCATACCTGTTTGATCTGTCCAACCGATAGCTTTCATGATTAAACTAGTAGCCAATAATGTTGCAATTGTCATTCCTGAAGCTGGATTAGAAGAACTACCAACAATACCAACAATTCGAGAAGAAACAGTTACAAAAAAGAATCCAAATATAGCAACAAAAACAGCACCTAAAACTCCTACCGGAATTAATGGAGTAAATGCAATTGCAATAACTACTGCTAAAGCTCCTAATACTACCCACTTAATCGGTAGGTCTATATCAGTTCTAAGCTTCTCAACATCTTCTCCTAAGCCTTTAGTTAACTCTACAACTGCTGCTTTAAAAGATTCTAAGATTGTCGGTAAAGCCTTAATTAAACTAACTACACCACCTAGTGCTACACCTCCAGCACCAACATAACGAATATAATTATCCCAGACCCCCCAATAGCCTAATTCAGAAATAGGTTGACTAGCAGGGAATAATGGTTCAGTTAAACCAGCACCTACATTAGTGATTAACGGCATAAGAACAAACCAACCTAAAGTACCACCAGCTAACATTCTAACTGCAATCTTAGGTCCAATAATATATCCAACACCAAGTAAAGATGGATATAAATCAAAACCGATTGCTGAGCCTTGATAACCTGGAATAGCCCATTCTACCGACTCTTTTAAAACTTTCATTCCACCAGATAAGAATTTATAAATAGCACCAATTCCCATACCAGCAAATACATATTTAGATTTTGCTCCACCTTCCTCTCCAGCAATTAAAACCTCAGCACAAGCTGTACCCTCTGGATAAGGAAGATTTCCATGTTCCTCTACAATTAAATATTTTCTTAATGGAATCATGAATAGAACACCTAAAACTCCACCAAATAAAGCGATTAAAAACATTTTGATCATGCTTGGCTCTACTCCCAGTAAAATTAATGCTGGAATAGTAAAGATTACTCCAGCAGCTAAGGAAGTACCTGCAGAAGTAATTGTCTGCACTGTATTATTCTCTAAAATAGTACCACGATTTAATACCCCTCGTAAAATACCCATAGATATTACTGCTCCTGGTACCGAAGCACTAACCGTCATTCCTACCTTTAATCCTAAATAAGCATTAGCTGCAGCAAACACTACAGTCATTATGACTCCTAAAATTATAGAAGTTATTGTAAATTCCGACATTGATTTGTCAGCAGCGACATATGGTTTATGCTCTTGATTTGTTTCCTTTTGAGACATATTGCCCCTCCTATTTTAAATTAATTTATTGATATTAAATCCTAAACTTCATAAATAAAATTCTATAAAGCTTATGATTAATACTACTATATACTCTACTACTGACATCAATCGTTTAAAATATTTATCTATAACCTATTAAATGATTACTTCCCCTCTAATTCTCATCTTCTCTACTAATTATTATTTATTTTTCACCTCCCTTTCTGTTAATAAATTTTACTATGCCTAATTTATATTAGATTACTTACGAAAAATGTAGTAACTAACAAACTTTTCTGAAAATTACCCTACTGACATAAGTCAGCGCATATATATATTATACATGTTGTTTCAACAAAATGTCAAATAGATATTGAATTTTTTTAATAATCAATTAACTTTAATATAAAAACTACCAACATTTATTGCTGATAGTTTAATTATTGAGTTCTATTTCATATGTAAATGATTTTATACTTGATTACTTTGTTTAATAATGCGCAACATTTCTTCTTTCGCTGCTTCTAAATGGTGATACATTGCTTGTCTAGCCCCTTCAGGATTTCTTTCTCTAATCTGTTGATATACTTTTTTATGTTGTTTTAATAACATTTCTGGATTTCCTTTAATTTTATACAATTGACTTAAATGAGAACTCATAGAAGTGTATAACAAGTCGGCAATAGTCTGCATTATTTTAACCAAAACATTATTATGAGTTGCTTTAGCTACAGCAAAGTGAAACTTAAAATCAGCTTTATTTGCAAATTGATTATCTTTTACTAATTCTTCCATTGATTCTAAAGCCTCTTCCATTTCTTTTAATTCTTCTTCTGTAGCTTGACTAGCTGCCATAGCTGCATTTTCTACATCTATTATTTTGCGAATTTCTAATAATTCAAAAACATTATCTTGATCTATCATTAAAATCAAAGCTAAAGGTTCAATTAATGTTTCAGGATCTGTTTCGGTAATAAAAGTTCCTTCCCCAGGTCTACTTTCAATTAAACCTAGCATCTCTAAAACACTAAATGCTTCTCTAATTGAAGCACGACTAACATTTAATTCTTCGGCCATTACTCTTTCTGACATTAATTTATCACCAGGACTTAAAGTGCCGTCAGCAATTAATTCCCTAATCTGTTCTACAATTTGTTGATAAATACGTTTATTTTTAATCGGTTTAAACAGCTTCTCACTCATCATTTCACTCCTCTATAACTTAAAAAACTATTTCTATTATCCTTATACCAGCTTTTTTAATTCTTTTCTAGTTGTCTCTAAATGATAATACATGCTTTCTCTAGCCTGTTGTGGATTCTTACTAACTATGCTTTCATGAATCTGCTGATGTTGTTCATATAAAGTTTCATTATTATTTTCGACTTCAAATAATTTCTTTCTAGCCTCACCAATAGCCTGGATTAGCAAATCAGAAATTGTATTCATAATCCTAACAAACATTTGATTATGAGTTGCTTTAGCTATTGCAAAGTGGAACTTTACATCTGCTTGATCGCCTAATCTACCTTCACTAATAGCATCTTTCATTTCATCAAGAGCCTTTTTAATATTCTCAATATCATCTTCATTTGCTCTTTTGGCCGCTAAAGATGCACTTTCTACTTCTAATATTTTTCTAGTTTCTATTAATTCAAAAATATTATCTGTATCACTAGCTAAAATTAAAGCTAAAGGTTCTAGAACCTTTTCTTCTTTAACTTCTTTAATAAAAGTTCCTTCCCCAGGTCTACTCTCAATCAAACCTAGCATCTCTAAAACACTAAAAGCTTCTCTAATTGAAGCACGACTAACATTTAATTCTTCGGCCATTGCTCTTTCTGACATTAATTTATCACCTGGACTTAAAGTGCCATCAACTATTAATTCTCTAATCTGTTCTACTATTTGTTGATAAATACGTTTATTTTTAATCGGCTTAAAAATTGACATTCACTTTCACTCTCCTAAGTTAACTACTTATTATATAAAACCAATAATTTTAACTCTTCACTAAACTTATTTTTAATAATTTAACTATTTATATATAATTAATAGTTTGAATTCTTTATATCATTTATACTCTTCTATATTAAATTAAATAATTCCTTTTATCTCATCTAAATTATTCTCAACCAAATAAAAAGAGATTCTATTTTAAAATAGAATCTCTTTTTATGCTAAAAATCATCTATATTCTATTATTCTTAACCTTTATTAAATATTTAATCTAATTTCTCAGCTAAAATCTCTGCCGTGTGCTTAACATCGATATTGACTTCATGCTTATCTGCGCCACCTCGTAACTGCATTAAACAACCTGGACAATCCATGGCTAAAGTATCTGCTCCTGTAGCTTTTACATTATCTAACTTATCTTTCAATACTTCTTTGGAAAGATTAGGGTGTTTAAATGAATAGCTTCCCCCAAAACCACAACAAACATCAGAATCTTGCATTTCAATAAACTCTATGTTATTGCTACTTTTAAGCACTTCTCTAGGCTTTTCTTGTAAACGTAAGCTTCTCGTCAAATGACATGAGTCATGATAAGTGATTTTTCTCTTCTTAGTTTCACCTTTAACTTTATAACCTTTATCCGCTAAGAATTGAGAGAAATCTTTTACTTTAGCAGCTATCTTCTTGGCTCTTTGCTGCCAGTTTGGCTCATCAGCTAATGCTTCAGCAAATCCTTCAATTACTGCTTCTGCACAAGTTGGACAAGCTGTAATAATATGATCATAGTTACCTTCTAAAGCTTTAATATTCTGTTTGGCTAACTTCTTCATTGTCTTCATGTCACCTAAATATTTAGCTGGAACTCCACAACAAGCTTGCTCTTGTGGAAATTCAACCTTAATATTTTCTTGATTTAGTACCTTCATTAAAGAAGTACCTACTTCAGGATAAGCAAAGTCAATAGCACATCCTGCATAGAAAGCTACAGTCTCTGTAGGATTATCTACCTTTTGGTCTATCTTCTTAATTGCATCTCTAAATGCTGTATCAGCAATTTTAGGTAGACTTTTTACTTCTGTAATCTCCGAAAATGCAAGCGGTAAATGTCTAATCATATCCCCATCAGTAAATGGGCCTTGTAATTTAGATGCTAACTTTAAACCAGTATGCATTAACTTACTATTGCCTAAAATCCCTTTAATTCCTACATTAAATATAAATGGCAATCCTCTCTTTTCTGTTAACCGTCTTCTTAGTTCTAAAATCAAGTCAGGAATATTAATATTTCCCGGGCAAAACTCTGCACAACGACGACAACCAATACACATTTCCTGTACATCGTCTGATACCTCATACCCATGAAAGAAAGCTGTTAAAATTGAACCAATCCCTCCAGCATAAATATGTCCATAAACGTGTCCTCCTACTTGCTTGTAAATAGGACAAACATTTAAACAAGATGCGCATCTTAGACATCTAGCTGCTTGTTTAAATACTGGGTCACTTAACATTTCCCGGCGCCCATTATCTAATAGAACAATATGAAGTTCTTTCTGTCCTTCTTCACCTTCAACTATAGTTGGTACTTGTCCAGTAATCATTGTTATATAACTAGTTATATGCTGGGCAGTTGCACTTCTTGGTAAAGCCTTTAAAACTGCTATTGCATCCTCAAATTTAGGAATTAACTTTTCATAACCAACTACTGCTACGTGAATCGGTGGCAAAGTAGTAGTCAGGCGAGCATTACCTTCATTAGTTACTAAGGCAATTGTTCCTGTTTCGGCAATTGCTAAGTTTCCACCAGTAATTCCCATACCAGCACTTAAAAATTTCTTTCTTAATTCTTGTCTTGCCAATTCCACTTGGCCTTCTACTTCTGGAGAAACCTCATAACCTACCTCTTCAGAGAATAATCCAGCTACTTCTTCTTTCTTTAAATGGATCGCCGGCATTACCATATGCGAAGGATGACTATCCTGTAATTGCAAAATCCATTCACCTAAGTCAGTTTCACTAATATTGATACCATGCTTTTCTAAATGTTTATTTAAAAAGATCTCTTCAGTAGCCATTGATTTAGATTTTACAACAGTCTTTACATCCTTTTCTTTACACAACTTTTGAATATATTCATTAGCATCTGCCGCATCCTTTGCTCTATAAACAATAGCTCCTCTTTTTTCTGCTTCTTTTTGAAATTGATCTGCTAATTCATCTAAATGTTCAACAGCATAATCTCTTGCTTCTCTTACTTGCTTTCGTAATGCTTCAAAATCTTCATCTTCATAAGAAGCATTCCTATCCTGCACAAAACCATCGGCAAAGTTTCCTAAGGCACTTCGTAAATTATCATTATCTAAAGCTTTTTTAATATTATTAGTTAATTCTTTTTTTGCTAGCATGATTGTTTACCTCCCTAACTACCCATTTTAGTCAACAAAAATTACAACTAAACGTCCTGGACCGTGCACTCCAATAGTTAATGTGCGTTCGATATCTGCTGTTTTAGATGGTCCTGTAATAAATGCTAAATAAGGCGGTACTGCTGTTCCATATTTTTCTTTTAAAACTTCAAACGCATCTGTTAATTCTGGCACTAAATTCTTAGTCTTAACAACTGCAATATGAGTCTTTGGTAACATGGAAACTACACGTGTTTCATAGCTCTCAGCATTCTGAATTAAGGTAGAACTCTTAGCAACAGCTATATCTAATTCAGAAATTCCGATATCTGCATCTTCAACTTCTTCAGAAATATTTTCAAAATAACTATCTATACTATCTATATCAGCTATTTTTTCTTTTAACCCTAATTTAACAGTTAATTCTGATTCACATCCAACTACTTTTTTAGCGTCTAGTGTATTTACTTCTTTTTTAATACATTCTACTACTTCATCATTATTGTTAGCTCTATAAACTTGAGTAGTTAATGTTTCAGCTTTAGTAACAAAACTATTATATAATTTATCAAGATTAGTCTTCGTTATATTTTCCTCCATAACTGCCATCTACTTCACCTCCAAAATTAATTAGCCTACTTTTTCAATGTTTTTATTTTCCCGATTTGCTCTTCTTTTTTGATAAGCTTCATCTAAGAGCTGAACCGTATGCACTACTTCTTGATCTAAACCAGCTTGATTTAAACCATCACTAATATGCATTTTACAAGCACCACAACCAGTAACTAAAGTATCTGCTCCTGTTTGCTTAATATCTTCTATTTTATGTTTGTTAATATCCATTGACAAATCATAATATTTTAAATTAAATGAACCAGCTGATCCACAGCAACGGTCTGATTTCTCCATTTCTTCAAAATAAACCCCAGGGATCGCTTTTAAAATTTCTCTAGGTTGATCACTAACTCCCATTCCTCTAACTAAATGACAAGGATCATGATAGGTTGCTTTTCTACGAATAGTACCTAATTCTTCTCGATCAAACTCAATAACGTCTACTAAATACTCTGCAATATCATATACCTTATCACTAAATTTTTCTAATCCTGGACTAGCTCCTAAAATTTCTTTGAACTCTTCTTTTAATGCTAATCCACAGGAAGAACAGGCAGTAATAATTGCATCCACATCATGTTTAGCAAATTCTTCTACATTTGCTTTAGCTAATTTTTTAGCTGTCTTAGTATCACCATAAATTCTAACCGGTGTCCCACAACACTGCTGCCCCTGTGGAATAACAACTTCGATATCATTTTCGACTAAAACATTAACTACTGATTTTCCAAAATCAGGATAGATATAATTAATAGTACACCCTGTATAAAAAGCTACTCTTGCTTTTGGATTATCTACTTTTACTACTTCAGGGTATTCTTCTTTAAATGTTTTTTCAGCCAAATCAGGTATTACCCTTTTTCTATCTAAACCTACTGACACCCGTGGGTTATTACCTGGCTGTGGGCCATCATTTTTCCTAAATGCTAAGCCTTGGAAGATTGACCCTAGCTTCATACCCAATGGAAAGATAAACTCATTCTGTAATACATTGAATATTCCTTTCTTAATCATAGATAACCCTTTTTTTTGGGCTAACTCTTCTCTTGCTTTAAGCACTATCTTATCAACCTCTACTCCACAAGGACAGTTATCTACACAAGCTTTACACATTAAACATAGCTCCATAAGCTTCTCATACTTATCACTTAATTCTAATTCACCTTTAGCAACATTTTCTATTAAATGTACTTTTCCGCGAGCTACAGTAGCTTCATTATCTAACTCACTAAAGATAGGACAGACTGCTCTACAAAGGCCACATTTCATACATTTAGCAATCTCTTCTTCTATTTGCTGTAGTGCCTTACTCATCACTACCATCCCCGATCAATTTATGTGGATTTAATAATCCTTTTGGATCTAGAGAATACTTAATATTCCTTAAAGCCTGTAAACCATCTTCACCTAGCTCTTTGGCCATGAAACTAGCCTTAGCAATACCAATACCGTGCTCTCCAGACAACGTACCATCCAATTCTAAAGCTATATCAAAGATTTCTTCAACAGCTTTGTGTACCTTCTCCATTTCTTCTTTATCACGTTCATCAGTTAAAATTGTCGGATGTAAGTTACCATCCCCTGCATGACCAAAAGTACCAATCTGTAAATCATACTTCTTAGCTATCTCATTTACCCCTCTAATCATATCAGGGATATTGCTTCGAGGTACTGTAGCATCCTCTAGAATAGTCGTTGGTTTCATTCGAGCTAAAGCAGATAATGCTGAACGTCTTGCTGCCCAAATATCATCTCTTTCCTCAGCAGTCTTAGCTAATTTGACTTGTCGCGCTCCATGTTCTTCACAAATCTTAATTACTTTTTTAGCATCTCGTTCAACTACCTCTTCAATTCCGTCTACCTCAATTAAAAGAATCGCTTCTGCATCAGTAGGTAAACCAATTTCAGCAAAATCTTCTACAGTTTCAATAGTCACTTTATCCATGATTTCTAAAGTTACTGGTACTACTTTATTACTAATGATATTTGAAATTGTTTCTGCTGCACCATCCAATTCATCAAAGATTGCCATCATACTCTTATGAGTGTCTGGTTTAGGAATTAATTTTAAAATAGCCTTAGTCACAATACCCAATGTTCCTTCAGATCCAGTATATAATTTTGGTAGATCATATCCTGTTACATTCTTTACTGTCTTACCACCAACCTCAATAATTTCTCCTGTCGGCAATACTATCTCTAAGCCCATAATATAATCTTTAGTTACTCCATACTTTAATCCTCGTAGACCACCGGCACATTCAGCAATATTTCCTCCAATTGTAGAAACTTTCATACTACCTGGGTCAGGAGGATAGAATAATCCCTTTTCCTCAACAGCATTATGCACATCTACAGTAATCACTCCTGCTTCTACAGTTGCTGTTAAGTTCTCTTCATCTATTTCTAAAATTTTATTCATTCTCGTCAAAACTACTACCACACTATTTTTAACTGGAATGGTTCCGCCACATAAGTTACTTCCTGCTCCCCGAGGAATAATATTAATTCCTTCTTGATTAGCAATTTTAATAACTTTTGAAACCTCTTCTGTAGAACCTGGTTTAACTACTAATTTAGGAACTACTGGATCTACACCCGCCGTAGAATCATACGAATAACTTAATAATTCCTCTTTACTAGTTAAAACATATTCATCTCCTACTACTTCTTTAAAATCATTAATTGTCATATTATTAATCATCTTTACTACCACCTTTTATTTAAGTATTAATTAAACATTAAGAATAGGCTTCTATAAAACATTCTCGTGACCGATCATAAGTCTTCTCTACTTCTGGTGGAAAGAAGCAGACAGGTAATTCGTGAGATTATTACATCATTCTGGACTAGTGGTCTGACCACATTCATTAAAAAATATTAATTGGTTGGTAAAAGTAGATATCTACTTTTACCAACCTGATTGATATCAAACTACCTTCTATTAAAAGAGACCTGGCTGGAAGACACTAACAATGATCCAAGCTACTACTCCTGCCAGTAAACTATATAATAACGCAATAGGTAAATTTCTACGAATAACTAATCCTTCTTTACCTACAATCCCTACAGTAGCACAAGCTGCTACTACATTGTGTATACAAATCATATTTCCTGCTGCCCCACCTAAAGCCTGTAGCGAAAGAATCATAGTTCTAGAAATTCCTACTTGCGAAGCAGTAGCATATTGGAAATTACCGAACATAATATCAGAAACAGTATTACTACCAGAGATAAATGAACCTAAGACTCCTACGAATGAAGCAAATAGAATCCATAAGTTACCTGTCAAAGCTGAAGCTGCTTCAGCTAAAGCAATTAACATTGAATCTCCTCCAGTAGCAGCACCGGATTGAATCATAATCTGAACCATACCTAATGTAAAGACTAAAGCTATGGCTGCTGGAGTAACAGTGGATATTGCTTCACCCCAAGCATTTTTAACTTGCTTTCCATCCATACCATAAATCATCGGCATTAATAAAGCTACAAAGATGAATGGAAAGATTCCTGGATTATATAATGGTGTAATACCTTCACTTAAGGAAGTACCTAAAATATTATTCCATTCAATAGAATAAGCTTTTAAAATTGGAGTAAGACCAAATACTTCTAAACGACCAGCTAATAAAAGTAAGCCAATTAAGATATAAGGTAACCAAGCTTTAAAAGCAGACATCTTTGCATTAACTCCACCATCACCTGGCTCTATTTCACCAATCCACTCATCAGACCAATTCTCTCTTGGTGGCAAATCCCATTCAGTTTTAGGACTTAACCAACCTTTAGAAACTACAAGAACTACAATTGGAATAGCAATTAATGATCCTAAAAGCGAAGGTAATTCTGGTCCTACAAAGTAAGCAACCAGAGTAGAAGGTATTGTAAAGGCTAACCCGGCAAAGATTGCTAACGGCCAAATCTTTAAACCATCTTTAAAAGACCCTTTAGTTAATTTAGTCATCATAGCTACTGCAAGTAGTGGAATAAACGACCCTACAATTGCATGATTTAAAGCCGTATAAAAACCGATATTCTGTAAAAACTGCTGAAAAGTCATTGCTCCTGGTAACTGCGCTACACTTTCTAAAGAAGCAAATCCACCCCAAATTGGAATTCCTACTGCACCAAAGCTTACTGGGACACTATCTGCTATTAAAGCAATAATAGCTGACACTAATGGTGGAAATCCTAACCCTACTAATAATGGTGCAGCAACTGCAGCTGGTGTACCAAATCCAGCAGCACCTTCAAAGAAAGTAACTAAAAGCCAACCAATTAGTAATACCTGTACTCGTCTATCTCTCGTAACTCCAGTTAAACTGGCACCTATTGCACCTACGGCACCACCAGATTGTAAAATTTTCAGTATCAAAATAGCTCCAAATACAATTAATAAGATAGTTATTGTACCCATCATTCCTTTTAATGTAGAAGCAGCTACCCATCTAAAAGGCATCTTCCAAAAGATGATTCCTACTACAACTGCACTTAAGTATCCTAGCGGCATGGCCTTATTAGAAGACCACATAAATCCAACCATTAAAATTCCTACAACTAAAATAGGTATACTAGCTAATAACGCATTTAATATTAATGTTCCCATACTCTAATCATTCCTCCCCTTCTCGGTATTAATAATAGTAAATTATATCCTAGATACCTTTAGAATAATCCTACTAGCTTACCTCGCCTCCTTTAATTAAATGTATTTCTGCCTGTTACCTCATCTTTACTTGAATTAAGAATAGCTTATAGAAGTTATTCTTATAATAAATTAAATTTAAATGACATAAGCAAAAAATAAACATCTGATGGTCTGACCGCAGCTTCAAAAATTTTCATTTTCTGATATTTTTAATTAAGAATAAAAACTATACTATAATAACACCTGATGGTCTGACCGCTTCGATTAAATTCATTATACTAAATTGTCAGAATAATGTCAAGAATTTGAATTAAGTATATTTTTTCACAAAATAAATGGTTACTTCGACATAATTAGCATTAAAACCAAAAATATAACTTATAAGTTATATTTGCTATTTAAAATATCAAGTTTATAATTTTCTGAAATTTATAATTAAAAATAACTCATATAGTTAACTTACATTATATTCTTTGCTTTTTAACTGCCAAAAATCAATCTTCTTACGCATAAGTTCTCGTGAATCTAATATTTTTTTAGACATCTTATCAACTTTTGCTTCACAATTTTTACAAGTATTTTGAAAAGTATTTTCATCTATTTCTCGATCACAAATAATACAAAACATAATTTTACCTCCTTATTTATATCTTTATAATTCTGAAATTGAAGGTATTCTAAATAAAGCTAATCTATCAATTATCAGATGGTCTGACCATTAACTTAAATATAATTATACTAAATTCCCAAAATAATGTCAAGATGTAATCATTCTCAACAATTAATTATATAAAGCACAACCAAGTGCCCCATTAAATTGAGGGCTATCTGGTATTATTACTTCTGCTGATAATTCATTTTCAATAATTCTTTTAATAGCTTGATTATGAGCTACTCCTCCTGTAAAAATGATTCTCTTACTTTTGAATTTCATGAGTAGTGGTTTAATTCTTTTAAAAATACTATAATTAACTCCAGCTGCTAATTCCACAGTAGAATGACCTTCTAAAATCTTACCAATCAACTCTGATTCTCCAAAGATAGCACAAGTAGAATTAATCTCAACTGGTTTTTCATAATTTTGACTTAATTCATCTAGCTTTATTCCTAAAATTTCAGCCATATTTTCTAAATATCGTCCAGAACTAGCTGCACATTTATCATTAGTTTGAAAATCCATCATTTGTCCATTCTGCACCTTAATAATTTTACTATCTTGTCCACCTAAATCTAATAGAGTAAAAGTTTCATAATCAGTCTGAAACAATGCTCCTATCATATGTGCTTTAAGTTCTGGAATCTGTTTAGCTCCCTTAATTTTAATAGTATTTCTACCATACCCAGTAGAAACTACAGACTCTATTTTAGAAATGCCTAATTTTTCAAAATCGATAACCATTTCCCCTGATATCTTTGTGCCATATTGACGATAGAATTCTATGGTGTCATATTTATGAAATTCTAATATTTCTTTATCATTTACTAGTGCTATTTTCACATTTCGACTTCCTAAATCTATTCCGCAATTCATATAAACACCTCATTAATAGTCTGTTTTAGCTCTTTAACATTTCAATAAAACTATCCAAACGCATCTTACTTCTAGCATCTAAATCCCCCGGTTTATCTCCTTCTAAAGTGAGTAAAGGGATATCTAATCTTTCTCTAAAAACTAAATCATCAATTTGTCTAAAACAAAAACTTTGGGTATAATGTATAATTCCATCTAAATCCCTTTTTTCTATTTCTGTCTTAATATCTTCCAATCTAGCAAACACATTATATGGATAAGTATATTTAAGATACTGTTCAACTAAATTATCAGTTTGATACGGCATGCTAAATTGTCGTTGAATTTCATTAAATACTACTCTTGCATTCTGAGTCTCAATATAATCATAAAGATCATCAATAATTGGTGGTACCCCAATATATCCTAATCTTATCTCTTCAGTAAACGGTTCACGTTCCTCTACTTTTTGTAAAAACTCCATCACTTCTTTCTCATATTCATCAATATCCCCTTTAAAATCACTACAATTAACTAAAAATAAGTGATTTTCAAATCCAGTCACCTTATTTTCCGCCCAGGTAAGATAATCTATTTTATGCACCTTATCTCTAACTTCATCCAATCTACCTTTAGTTTCTAACACTTCTTTCTCACTAACTTTAAAATGTTCTATTAATTTTTTAATCTGTAATTCAAGTAATTCACGATCTTGATTGTAAGAATAGCCAAATGGAACTGTTTTTACCCCCTGCATCTCTAAAGTTTCCATTAAAGCATGAGTATTTGTACAGTCCCCTTGAGTTACTGCAATTATTTTATTAAGATCATTAGTCTCTAAAACTGTAGAATATAGTCCTTTAATCCAACCACAAATATTCCGAGGGTAACCTGCATATTCAGCTTCTTCTACTAATCGTTGACTTTCATTACTAGTAATAAATATATTATTTAAATCCACTGGAATATCTCCAGCAGCATAGATGATTTCTACTGGTATAGTAGTAGTCAAACCGACTTTTTCATTCATAATCCTTTCTCCTTCCCCAATTCTTCCTTCTCCAACATCAAATTTTCTAATTTATAGTTTAAGATTAATTATTCATCAAAGATATCTAGTTTTTTAAATTCTAACTCTCTTAGTTCTAAAAATTCTTTGCCAACTTTTACAAAATCATACGATATATTTTCCAGATTACTCACATAAAACTCTCTCTTACCTAGTTGAGGCTGTTTATTTAATAACCCGTGTTTTGATAGAATTTCTCTAGCTTGAATAGCTATCTCTTTGCCAGGATAAATTAAACTAACCTCTGGTCCCATGACTTTTTGAATTATTTTGTTTAAATAAGGAAAATGAGTACAACCTAATAATAAAGTATCTACTCCTTCGGCCCGCAGAGGAGCTAAATACTCTTGAACTACCTCTTCAACTTCTGAACCTATAACCTTGCCTTTCTCTACTAAAGTAACAAACTCTGGACATGCTTTAGCAAATATTTCAACTTTAGTAGATAATTCTCTAATTTCTCGATGATAAGCCCGGCTACCAATTGTACCTTTAGTTGCTATTACTCCAAGCTTCTGATTATTAGTCTCTTTAACAGCCGCTTTAGCTCCAGGTTTAACAGGACCGATAATCGGTATTTCAAACTTCTCTTTTGCTAACTTTAAAGCAGCAGCTGTTGCTGTATTACATGCAATAATAACTAATTTAACATTAATTACATCTATTAAATAATCTATAATTTTGAATGCAAATGAGCGAACTTGTTCTTGAGCACGGGGGCCATAAGGTAAATGTAGAGTATCTCCAAAATGAATAACATTCTCATGTGGGAATTCTTCCATTACCTCTTTAGTAACCGTTAAGCCACCAACCCCGGAGTCAAATAGCGCAATTGGATTACTTGATTTCATTCTTTCACCTTCCCAAATTCTTTTTATTCTCATAAACACAAAGTATAATCTAATTTTTTAACTAAATCCCAGGGTAGATATATCCTTAATTAAATATTTGCTTTTATTAAATTAGTATTCTACTATTAAATATTAATATTACCATCTTATATTAATTATCAATTTTAAATTAAACTTACCTAAATAAAAGTGAGACAATTGTCTCACTTTTAACATCACTATTCTATAATTATTTTTTCGTTAGCACTTATTGGTTCTACTAACCCCATGTGACCTGCTAAACTCTTAACCTCTTCTCCTTCAATTAAAAATAAAACTTGATTAATTTCTGGAAATTGAGTCATAGTATTTACAATAGAATAAATAGTCATCATTTCACCTGTACTTCCACCCCAATGGTTTTCTTTAAGCTTAGAATTAAAATTTAATACTAATGTTCTTTCTTTTAATTTTAAATCAATTAATTGAGTACCATCAGGAATCGTCCTTACTAATTCTTCATTCGTTGGACCATTTATCAATTCTTGAACAGTATTTTTATATAATTTATCAGTAGTAACTTTTCTTACTTCTGCTTTTAAATTTTGTCCTTGATTAAAACTAAAATATAATTTTACTTTCTTTGTTTCAATTTTAGAAGGAGTAAACATGATTAAATATAGCAAACCTAAAATTAAAACTACTCCCCCGATAAATAAATAATTTATCTTTTTATTCTTTTTAGTCATTCTCCTTACCCTCCTTAGCTGACTCGTTTACCTATTAAAATAGGCAACTATTCCTTCATATAAACCTGCAGCTGCCTTTTGTCTAAGGTTCGGGTCAGCCAATAATTGCTCTTCTTCTTCATTAGTAATAAAAGCAATTTCACTTAAAATAGAAGGCATAGTTGTCTTTTCTAAGACATAAAGTCTTTCGAATTTAACACCTCGATCGATTAATCCAATCTTCTCCTGAAGCGAACTCTGCATAATCTTAGCTAATATCAAGGTGTCACCATAACTACCAGGGTAAATATAAGTTTCTGTCCCAGAGGCATCTTCTCCTTTATGAGCATTAGAATGAATGCTAACAAAAATGTCACACCCTAATTCATTAGCCATATCTGCCCTTGACCACAGTGTAATATATTCATCATTTGTTCTAGTCATCTTTACTTTAGCCCCAGCTTTCCTTAATAAAGCAGTCAAGCGTTTAGCAATATCTAAATTCACTTTCTTCTCCATTATTCCACTAGGACCAATTGCTCCTGGATCTGCCCCTCCATGACCAGCATCAATGACGATCATTCTACCAGATAAAGATAAATCTCGATTAGGTATCCTGAGTTTAAGTTTTATTTGAGCACTCTGGTCTTTAGAAATTAGATCATAATTTATAGGATACGGCAATTCAAAAACAACTCTTGACATTAGAGGATCTCGAGAAAATTGACTTACTCTTACGTCCTTAATTATTCCTTGAGGTTTAGCTATCTGGTCAGGATCTAAATTGTCAACAGCTCCTGGTATATCAATAACTAAACGATTAGGATACTTAAACTTCCTAATTTTATAATCAGATTTAGTATTTAAATTAATTTGTAAATTAATTCGATTTTTTTTCTTAAAAATGTTAACTTCCTCTAAATACTTTTCATAAGATTTATCTGTAGACGGATGATTATCTTTTGATGTCTTGCCTTTATCAGATTTATCATCTGATTTATCTATTTGTGAATCATTGTTGAGATTATCTAATTTAACAATTATACTATAATTATTATTAGCATCATCTTGAATAGATTCTAGTTCATAATTAACTAATTTCTTTAAATCAACTACCACTCTAGACATCTTTTTATTAAATTGTGCTATCCTAATTTCCTCTACAGAATCATTCCCAACTCTTAAACTTTCACTAACTTTACGAAAAACAGTATTCGGTAAATCTAGTACCAATCTACTTCCTTTCTTTAAAGGAACTGATTTAACAGAAACTGGCTTACTAACTTTAATCTCTACATTGTTCACCTGCTTATCATATTTAACACCAAATAATTCAGCAGTATCATTTGGATTCAAAATTAACTTATTAGGATTTTTAGGATCATTATATGTATTAAACTTTACCCGCTTCTTTAGTTGAAAATTAATTTTAACCGCTGTAGAACCACCTCTGTTAATTTGGTTCAACTTTACTTTCTTAATAGATTCATTATCCTCTATTTCTATTGAATCTTTCACCACATCTAATAAAGTATTGGAGAATTCAACAATTAATTCATTATCTTCTTTTTTATATTTAGTTTGATAATCACTTAATTTTTTGTTAGACAAAATAGCAAATGTCTTTCTCTCATTATTATACCTAAAACCAATAATTCGTGGATTAATCTTAAGTTTAAGCTGATAATCATCACCAACTTTAACTACATCAGTATTATAGCTTAAAGGTTGATATAGATCCAATACAATTCTGACAATACCTGCTTTAAACTGACCACTTCTAATTTGAAAAATTAAACCATTATTGACAGCTATTTCATCAATTTCTTTAGTTAACTCTGAATTAAAAATGTCAATAAATAATCGTTCTGGCGCAGGTAAAGATTTTGTTTTATAATGAGGTTTTTTATTGGTTGTAATTACAATTTCTTCACCAAAATCTGTCTCATTATATGTAATATCCTTCACTTTTAAAATCGGTTTAAAAAACTCTAATTCATTATCAGTAAAATTCATCTGATAACCTAAAATTTCTGCTACGAAGTCAGCTGGAATCAATGCTTGACCATCCACTAATTTAACTTTAGTACTTAATTCTTTAATTTCATCACCAAACTGTACTTGTCTTTCCCCAACCCTTAACTTAATTATTCTATCATCTAATTTTATGTTAACACTCTTAATTATATTTATCCATTCAACTTCTAAAGCAAATTGTTGATCTAATACCTTCACAGGAATCAATAAAGTATCATTAACCTTTTGCACATTTAAAGCTTGATCAACAACTTGTCCATTAATTGATAATCTAACCTTCATATTCATAGCCGAAATAGGTAACACGTAAGAAAACAAAATAATACAAATTAGTAATACTAATATAGAGTTTCGTTTAGGAATCATCTACTTGCCTCCTAAGCATAAAATTAAGGTTACGTTTACTTATTCTACTTCAATTACTAATTTTCCTGGTTTAAAAATTAAATTCCGACAATAAAAAGAAAAGATTGTGCGTTACGCACAATCTCATTATTATTTAATGAAAATTTATTTATAGTAATAAACAGCCAAAATATTACATTTGTAATTTTCTGAATTTTTATCCATAATTAAATGTGAGTATATTCTTCTTGTTTCTTTCTTAACTGACGAAAATTAATTTGCTTTTTTGATTTCAACATCTCTTGTGATAATTTATT
>NZ_FUWM01000030.1 GCF_900167185.1 Selenihalanaerobacter shriftii | reverse complement strand
TAAATACCACAGTAAAATCAGATACAATTTTAATTGTTTTCCTTAGCTGAAGATTATAAAATATTTTTTAGATCAGTACAAGGATAAAGGCTTTGCCCGTGCTATCGCACGTCCTTGACAGATTTAAAAAATATATTTTGAGTATTTGTAGGGAAAACAAATGAATTATTATTTAAAGTATTGATATATAATTATTATAGATAAGCAGATCATTTATTTTTATGTAAAATTTTGGATAAATAAACAGAGGACAATTTTTTTAGAAAAACCGTGCATTTAACCTTGCAATTCTCAAATAAAATTTTTTTCTAATAAAGACTTGCATTTTAGATTAAGATATTATATAATGTCTTTTAAACAAAGTCTAACTTAAAATTAATTAAATGCAGTGAATAGGAATAGTAAACTTAACTCTTGTTTAGAGAGAGTCGGTGGTCAGTGCAAATCGACATCAGGAGAGGTTGAATCCACCTAGGAGCAGTTAGTGAATATCAAGCTAAACCGGTTATGGCGCCGTTATCTGTCATAGAAGTGGGCCTTTTATAGGCCAATTAGGGTGGCACCACGGGTAAAGAATATTAAATCTCTCGCCCCTAGCATGTTAATTATTTGCTAGGAGTGAGAGATTCTTTTATTTAGTAGTAGGAGTTGTTTAGGTGTAGGTAATTATTTAGATTTAAATAATTTGAGAATTTATGAGTATTGAGAAGGGAGTTGAGAGTAATGAAGGAGAAAAGGACTTTAATGTTACCAGGGCCAACACCGATTCCAAAGCAGGCTAGGTTGGCTGGAGCGGAAGAAATAATAGGACATAGGGAACCAGAATGTGAAGATCTATTAAAAGAGGTAGTAGATGGGTTAAAATATGTTTTTCAGACAACAAATGATGTATTGGTGTTAACTTGTTCTGGAACTGGAGGTTTAGAGGCTTCTATTGCAAATACTTTGTCTGCAGGGGATAAGGTATTATCACTCTGTACTGGAGCTTTTGGTGAAAGATATGCAACAATTGCTGAACGTTATGGAGTAGATGTAGAAAGGATTAACTTTGAGTGGGGAAAAGCGGTAGATGTAAATAAAGTTAGAGAGAGATTAGAAGAAGATAAAAACAATGAGATTAAAGCAATTTTAATGACTCATAATGAAACGTCAACTGGAGTTGTAAATGATCCACAGCCAATCGGTGAATTGGCAGATGAACATGATGTTTTATTATTAGCAGATGCAGTAAGTTCTTTAGCAGGTGTAGAATTAAAGGTAGATGAGTGGGGGGTTGATGTAGCAGTAACTTCTTCACAAAAAGCTTTGATGTCGCCACCAGGGGTATGTTTAGTCAGTGTAAGTTCTAAAGCCTTGGATGCAGGTCAAGAAGCAGATTTACCTAGTTTTTATTGGAGTTTTCAAAGGGCTAAAGAAAGATATGACCGAAATTTCCAGACTCCATCAACACCAGCAATTGCTATATTATATTCATTAAGAGAATCATTACGACAGATGAAAGAAGAGGGGTTACAAGAAGTATTTAATCGACATCAAATAGTAACTAAAGCTATTCGTAAGGCGGCAGAGGCTATAGGATTAGAATTACTAGTAGATGATGAAATTGCATCTACTACGGTAACAGCTATTCAGGTTCCAGATGAAGTTGAATATAGTACTTTACGACAGAATATGAAGGAAAAATATAATGTATATATAACTGGTAGTAAAGGTGAGTTGAAAGGAAAAGTATTTAGAATTGGACATTTAGGTAATGTAAGTAGAAGTGATATCTTATCAACTATTTCAGCTTTAGAAATGGTATTGAAGCAAGAAGGATTTGAATTAAAATTAGGTGTTGGTTTAGAAGCAGCACAAAAAGTATTTTATGAGGAGGAGAGTAGATAATGAAAGTATTAGTTAGTGATAATATTTCCGAGGCAGGTATTGATATTCTAAAAGACAAGGGTATTGATGTTAATTTTAATACAGATTTATCTTATGAGGAATTATTAGAAGAGATTGGTGAATATGATGGGATTATTTTAAGGAGTATGACTCCTTTAAATGAAGAGGTTTTAAGTCATGCAGATAATCTTAAAGTAATTGCTAGAGCTGGGTCAGGATATGATAATATAGATGTAGATGCAGCTTCTAAGCGTGGTATTATAGTATTAAATACACCTGGACAGAATACTATTTCAGCTGCTGAACAAGCGATGGGGTTGATGTTAGGATTATCTAGAAATATTCCACAAGCCAATCATGCTTTGCATAATGGAAAGTGGGATAGAAATAAATATCAAGGTGTAGAGTTAAATGGAAAGACATTAGGAATTATTGGATTAGGGCGTGTAGGTGGAAATGTTGCTACACGAGCTAAGTCATTTAATATGGAAGTTATAGCTAATGATCCCTATATTCCAGCTGAGAGAGGAAAGAAGTTTGGAGTGGAGTTAGTAAGTTTTAAAGAGATTTTGAAAAGATCTGATTACATTACTCTGCATACTCCATTAACAGATGAAACTTATCATATTTTAGGAAAGAAAGAGTTTGCACAGATGAAAGAAGGAGTTAGAGTTATAAATGCAGCTCGAGGCAAGAATATTGACACACATGCCTTATATGGTGCAATTAATGAAGGTAAAGTAGCAGGAGCTGCTCTTGATGTTCATGAGGATGAACCATTATCCGAAGAGCATCCATTACTAAAATTAGAAGAGAGAGCTATAGTTTCACCTCATCTAGGAGGTACTACAGTAGAGGCTATGGATAATGTAGCTATTGATGCTGCTAAACAAGCAGCGAGTGTATTACAGGGAGGTTTACCAAGAACTCCACTAAATGTTCCAACTTTACAACCTGAAGCTATGAAAGAGATTCAACCATATATTAATTTAGCCGAGAAGTTAGGTTCTTTTTATGCTCAATGGGGAGAAGGACGAATTAAGGAATTAAAGATAATTTATAATGGTGTGATAGCTAACCAAGAAATTAAACCTATTACTACTGCTTTATTAAAAGGTTTATTAAATCCAATATTAGATACAGCTGTTAATTTAGTTAATGCTTCTTTAATTGCTGAAGAAAGAGGTATTAAAGTGACAGAGAGTAAGAGTTCAACTACAGAACAATACTCTAATTTAATTACTTTAGAAGTAGAAACTGAAGAAGGTACTAATCAGTTAGCAGGAACTGTTTTTGATGAAAAAGATTTAAGAATAGTTAATATAAACGGATATAATGTTGATGCTGTGCCAGAAGGTAATCTATTAATTACTAATCATACTGATAAACCAGGGATTCTAGGTGAAGTTGGTACTTTACTAGGAGAGAGCGGAGTTAATATTGCTAATATGCAGCTTGGCAGACATGATATAGGTGGTATGGCAGTAATGGTGATGAGTATTGATAACGAATTAACATCAGATATTAAAGGAAAACTTCTAGATATAGACGGGCTTATTGAAGCTAAGACCGTAGAATTATAATTAAATACACAATGACACCATAAGGGAGGATTAGTAAATGTTAGATTTAAGCTTTGTTAGAGAAAATGTAGATTTAATTAAAAAAGTATTAAAACAAAGAGGTACTGAAGCTCCTATAGATGAATTTAAAGAATATGATGATAAGAGAAGAGAAGCACTTTATGAAGTAGAACAACTAAAACATAAAAGAAATAAGGCTTCTAACAAGATAGGAGAATTAAAAAGGAATGGTGAAGATGCTTCTGAATTAATTAAAGAAATGCAAGAAGTGTCAGCTAGAATCAAAGAACTAGATGAAGTTGTAAACAAAGCTGAAGAAAGAATTAATGAAATTCTTTTAAGAATTCCAAATATTCCTCATAAAGATGTTCCTGTAGGGTCAGACGAGGAAGGTAATGTAGTCGCTTGGAAGTGGGGAGAACCGACAGAATTTGGTTTTGAGCCAAAGGCTCATTGGGATATTGGTGAAAACTTAGATATTCTAGATTTTAAAAGAGGAGCTAAAACTACTGGTTCTCGTTTTACCTTTCTAAAAAAATTAGGGGCTAGATTGGAAAGAGCATTAATTAGCTTTATGATAACGACTCATACTGAGGAACATGATTATCAAGAAGTTCTTCCTCCTTTTATGGTTCATCGTGATAGCATGATAGGTACTGGACAATTACCTAAGTTTGAAGAGGATGCTTTTAAAGTAGAGGATACAGATTATTACTTAATTCCGACTGCTGAAGTACCTGTTACTAATATGTACCGTGATGAAATTCTTTCAATTGAAGATTTACCTATTTATCATGCAGCTTATAGTGCTTGTTTTAGAGCTGAAGCTGGTGCTCATGGTAGAGATACTAGAGGGATAATTAGACAACATCAATTTAACAAAGTAGAATTAGTTAAGTTTGTAGAGCCTGAAAATTCTTATGATGAGCATGAGAAGTTAGTAAAGAATGCAGAAACAATACTCCAAAGATTAGAATTACCGTATAGAGTTATGAATATGTGTACTGGTGACTTGGGCTTTACTGCTGCTAAAAAATATGATATTGAAGTTTGGTTCCCAAGTTATAATACTTATAGAGAAATTTCTTCTTGTAGTAATTTTGAAGATTTTCAAGCTAGAAGAGCAGGTATTAGATATCGACCAGAACCAGATGCTAAAGCTGAATTTGTTCATACTTTAAATGGTTCAGGAGTAGCTATTGGTAGAACTGTAGCTGCCATTTTAGAAAATTATCAACAAGAAGATGGTTCAGTAGTAATTCCAAAAGTATTAAGACATTATATGGGTGGCGTTGAAAAAATTATACCTGAATAAATATATATATTGATGTAAGAATAAAATAAATTTTATAAAAAAACAAAAAGAATATTGACAACTATCAAAGGGTATGTTATACTTCTTTATGTGTTAAATGGAGGGATGACCGAACGGCAAGGGGCTAGACTTGAAATCTAGTGAAAGCGAAAGCTGTCTGGGTTCGAATCCCAGTCCCTCCGCCATGATAGTGTGGAGAAGTGCCCAAGTCAGGTTGAAGGGGACGGTTTGCTAAATCGTTAGATCGCTTTTAGCGGTGCGAGGGTTCAAATCCCTCCTTCTCCGCCATTTATTTAAAAGATAAACTTAGTCATATTTAATCATCCTAATATGTAGGGGTGTTTTTTTAATTTTGTGATTTTTAATCTTAGAGATAGTTATTTCCCATTAAAAGGAATTTGACTTAATCAGTAATTATATGTTAGTATATTAAGTGTGCTTTTGATGTAGCACCAATTATAATTAGTGTTTAAAAGTTTTCTTGACAACTATTTGATGATATTATATAATAGTTGAGCAAGTTAATTATATGGAGGGATGACCGAACGGCAAGGGGCTAGACTTGAAATCTAGTGAAAGCGAAAGCTGTCTGGGTTCGAATCCCAGTCCCTCCGCCATAATAATGTGGAGAAGTGCCCAAGTCAGGTTGAAGGGGACGGTTTGCTAAATCGTTAGGTCGCTTTTAGCGGCGCGAGGGTTCAAATCCCTCCTTCTCCGCCATTTTTTATGCGCCCGTAGCTCAACTGGATAGAGTAACTGACTACGAATCAGGAGGTTGGAGGTTCGACTCCTCCCGGGCGCGCCATTTTATTTTCTTAATAGGTGATATAGTGAAAAACAGCGATAAATATTATATGGAATTAGCTTTAGCAGAAGCTAAAATTGCTTATGATAAGGATGAAGTTCCAATTGGAGCGGTAATGGTTAGAGATGATGAAGTTATTGCTCGTAGTCATAATTTAAAAGAAGAATTAAATGATCCAACTGCCCATGCTGAAATGTTAGCAATTAGACAAGCAACAGAAAAACTGGGAGGTTGGAGATTAACTGATTGTACACTTTATGTTACAATAGAACCCTGTCCTATGTGTGCTGGTGCTTTGGTACAATCCAGGGTAGATCAGCTCATTTATGGAGCTAAGGACCCTAAGGCTGGTGCAGCAGGTTCTATAATAAATATAGTTGATTCTCCTGATTTTAATCATCAATTGAAAATAAAATTAGGAATTTTGGAGGATAAATGTAGTAATATAATGAAATCATTCTTTAGAAATTTAAGAAATTAAGGCAGAATATAAGCATGGAGAGGTGTCCGAGTCCGGCTTAAGGGGCTCGCCTGGAAAGCGAGTAGACGGGAAACTGTCTCGAGGGTTCAAATCCCTCCCTCTCCGCCATTATAGATTAAACATTTGATATACTTTATTGGTAAATATTGCTCTTGTATATACTTGACGATGTATAGTAGCTTTGTTATAATAGTTTATGTTGAAGGTAATAAAAGATGATTAGTTAATAAAGGGGTCTATCCCCTTTGTTTATAGATTTGTCGTGCTAAACGGGGTGGTAGCGGTGCCCTGTAACCCGCAATCCGCTATAGCGGGGTTGAAGTCTGCCTAAGCATATTTCTTTTTAAGGTCAGGCTTAAGTAAGTGGTGTTGAAGGTTGGGTCCTACGCAACGGAGAATTATGAATTCCGTCAGGCCCGGAAGGGAGCAACGGTAAGTAATATCTTCCGTGTGCCGTAGGGTTACCTGGCTCGAGCTAACTACTTAAGTAACGCTTAAGACGAAGTATGTGAGGGCAGATGCACGGCTTATTTTTATATTTGATACTTTTTATATACATAATAATAATAATAAGGTTGGGGGAAAGAATGGGATATTTATCATTATACCGTAAGTGGAGACCACAAAATTTTAATGATATTGTTGGGCAAAAGAATGTAGTACAAACTTTAAAGAATGCAATTGAGCTTGATAGGATTGCTCATGCATATTTATTTTGTGGGCCACGGGGTACCGGAAAGACTAGTACAGCTAAAATTTTAGCTAAGGCATTAAATTGTGTTGATGGTCCCACTATATTACCATGTGGTGATTGTGAAGTTTGCCAAAAGATTCAAAGTAATAATTCGGTTGATGTAATTGAAATTGATGCAGCTTCGAATCGAGGTATCGATGAGATTAGGGAATTGAGAGAAAAAGTTAAGTTCTTTCCTACCGAAGGTAATTATAAGGTTTATATTATAGATGAAGCTCATATGCTAACTAAAGAAGCTTTTAATGCTTTACTTAAAACTTTAGAAGAACCACCAGAACATGTTATATTTATTTTAGCAACTACTGAACCCCATGCATTACTACCAACTATCCTTTCTCGTTGTCAGAGGTTTGACTTTAGTAGATTATCAGTTAATAATATAGTTAGTCGTTTAAGGTTCATATGTAAACAAGAAGAGGTTAAAATAAGTGATGAAGCAGCAATGGCTATTGGTAGAAGTGCTGAAGGTGGTATGCGAGATGCAATCAGTATCTTAGATCAAGTGATTTCTTATAGCGGGAATCAGATAAATATAGACGATGTAACTACTGTATTAGGATTAGTAGATGAAAAAGTTCTTTTAGAAATGGTAGAAGTAATAGTTAATAAAGAGAGTGATAAAGGTTTAAAGTTAATTAAGGATGTTATTAATCAAGGTAAGGATATTCAACAATTTGTTAATAGTTTAATTAATCATTTTCGTAATCTTTTAATTAACAAAGAATGTCGAGAAACTGAAGGTTTACTTGATCTACCTAATGAACAAATAGATAGAATTAAAAGTCAGTCTGTTCAGCTAACAACAGCAGAATTATTAAGATTGATTAATCTTTTGATTGACCTAGAAAGTGATTTAAAGAAGAGTAATCAACCTAGAATTCTGTTAGAAATGGGAGTTCTTAAATTAACTAAGCTTAAAATTGACAGCTCTAAGGCAGGAATTATAGATAGATTAAATAAAGTAGAAGAAATGGTTCAAACAAAAGGTATTAAATCAAAACAGAAGGTTAAAAAGAAGATGAATGAAGTTGATAAAGTTAAAGAGAAACCTGTTAAGGAGAAAATTAAAGAAAAGTCTAAAGAAGAAGTTGTCAATCAACAAAATAAAACTATTGATTCTAGTTCAAAATCTAATTTAAGTTTTTCTGATTTAAAAAAGAAGTGGCCTGATATACTAGAATATATTAGAAAGAAAGAACCGATGACGCATGCAGTATTAAGAGAAGGTGAGTTAATCGCGATAGATAATAATAAAATCATATTGGAATTCAGTAAATCTAAAAGTTTTCATAAAGATAGTGTAGATAGGAAGAAAGAAGCAATTAATAATGTTATTCAAAAAGTTTTAGGTATAAAGATGAAGGTTAAGACTATCTTTTCTGGTAATAATATTTATAGTAAGAGTGATAATAAAATAGATAATGGTAGTTCTGAAAATAGTAATTATGCAAATGATGAACCAATAAATCAAGATGAAATTCAATCCAAACAACAGGTGAAGCAAAATGATCAAAGTTTAGAAATTAAAAGTGCAGATTTGGAAAATGAAGAAAAAGAAGATTTTGAAGTTAAAGAAGAACCATTAGTAAAAGAGGTTTTAGAAGTTTTTGATGGTGAGGTCCTTAAAGTAAAACAAGATTAATATAAGGAGGAAATAAATATGGATATGAGCAAAATGATGAAGCAGGTACAAAAGATGCAATCTCAAATGTCAGAGGTTCAGGATGAATTAGCAGAGAAGACAGTGGAAGCTACTGCAGGAGGTGGAGTAGTTAAGGTTGTTGTTAATGGTCAGCAAGAAGTAGTAGATATAACTATTGAGCCAGAAGCAGTAGATCCAGAAGACGTAGAAATGTTAGAAGATTTAGTCTTAGCTGCAACAAATGAAGCTATGCGCAAAGTACAGGATATGGCTTCTAAGGAGATGGGTAAATTAACTGGAGGCATGAATATTCCAGGTTTATTCTAAATTGAGGAGATTTTTGAATGGAATACTATGCACAACCGATATCAAAATTAATTGGTAGATTGACTAAATTACCTGGTGTTGGTCCTAAGACTGCCCAGAGGTTAGCTTTTTATATTATGGAAGCGCCCAAACAAGAAGCAGAAGAATTAGCCTTAGCTATTAATGAGGTTAAAGATAAGATTAGATACTGTTCAGTTTGCAATAATCTCACAGAGAACGAGCTTTGTAATATTTGTAGTAATTCAGAACGTAACACTTCTACTATCTGTATAGTAGAAAGCCCAAAGGATATTATAGCTATGGAGAAAACTGGTGAATATAAGGGATTATATCATGTTTTACATGGTTCTATCTCACCTATGGAAGGAATAGGTCCAGAGGATATTAAGATAAAGGAATTATTACCTAGAATTAAAGACGGAGATGTTGAAGAAGTTATTCTGGCAACTGATCCTAATGTAGAAGGTGAAGCAACTGCAATGTACATAGCAAGATTACTTAATCCTCTAGGTGTTACTACTAGTCGAATAGCACATGGCCTACCAGTAGGTGGCGATTTAGAGTATGCTGATGAAGTAACGCTCTCTAAGGCGCTAGAGGGACGAAAAGAGGTATAAATAGTATAATATAGTAGAATTTTGGTTACTCTATTTAATGAATTATTAAAAGGGGGTAATCAAAATTTCTACAATTGCTAGTTTTGTAAATCAATTAACTTATAAATTTGGAAACTACTATCAGGAACTTAAAGCTGAATTAGTAACCTTAGAAGAGATAGGTCCTACAATTGATGAAGAATTAGAAATGGCTAGACAAGAGTGGTTGGAAGCTAGGCAGTATTTTGAAAGAGTAAATGATCCAGATTTAATTGATTATGCTATATATTCATTAGAGGCTGCAGAATCTAAATATAATTATCTATTAAAAGAAGCTAGAAGATCAGAAAGTCACCGATAATCGGTGACTTTTTTAATATATAAATAGTTAAGAATTTAATACAAATTACTTAATTATAATAAAATTGAAATACATATACTTTTAAGAAGTGATTGTTTAAAAATCAGAAAATAGTAGTTAGTAGTGTTTAGAGTTAACAATTAAAAAGAAGGCGGTTAATAACACTTTAATAATTGTAAGTTAACAATCAAAAAGGAGACGATTAATAAAACTTTAATGATTTTAAATTTAAAATTGTTTGAAGATTGACACAACTATGTGGATTTGGTATACTAAATATTAAGTTTAAAATGGATAAAATTAGAAATATAGAATTAGATAGAATATATTGTTTTTTAATATGCTAACCAAGTATAAATCACTATAATTTAAGTATGGTAATAGATGCAATTTAATTTAAAATATTCATAATATTTAAATTTAGCGAAGTATAAAGGAATATGTCTAACACTTAGAGAATACATTGAAATAGAATATGAAAATTAACTTTTGATTTTGTGATACATTAACAAGGGGGTGTAAGATTTAAAGACTAATTTATTATTTTGTAAGAATAATAACCTAAATATGTAAAGAGGACTATAGATGGCAAGCTTAATAGGAACCCGCTGGCATGGTCGAGGAAGATAGGGTTCTAAAATAACATCTATTTTATTAAAGGAGGCAATATATTAATGACGAAAAAAATGAAAACGCTGGATGGAAATCAAGCTGCTGCATATACATCTTATGCTTTTACTGAAGTAGCTGGTATTTATCCTATTACACCATCATCTCCGATGGCAGAATATGTTGATTTGTGGGCTTCTCAAGGTAAGAAGAATTTATTTGATATGCCTGTAAAAGTAGTAGAAATGCAGTCTGAAGCAGGAGCTGCTGGTACGGTACATGGTTCTTTACAAGGTGGTGCGTTAACTACTACCTACACTGCTTCTCAAGGTTTATTATTAAAGGTTCCTAACTTATATAAGATAGCTGGAGAGTTATTGCCAGGGGTTGCTCATGTAGCTTCTAGATCTATAGCCACTCAAGCGTTATCAATTTTTGGTGATCACCAAGATGTAATGGCTGCTCGTCAGACTGGTTGTGCTATGTTAGCAAGTGGCTCAGTACAAGAAGTTATGGATTTAGGTGGAGTTGCTCATCTATCTGCAATTAAAGGAAGCGTACCTTTTATTCATTATTTTGATGGATTTCGTACTTCTCATGAAATTCAAAAAGTTGAAATGATGGATTATGATGTATATGATCGTTTACTAGATAGGGAAGCGGTACAAGACTTTAGAAATAATTCTTTAAATCCAGAACATCCAGTAACTCGTGGTTCAGCTCAAAATGATGATGTCTACTTTCAAGCTAAAGAAGTTCAAAATAAGTATTATGATGAATTACCTGACATTGCTGCAGATTATATGGAGGAGATTTCTAAAGAAACTGGTCGCAACTATGCTCCATTTGTATATTATGGTGCAGAGGATGCAACTGATATTATTGTTGCAATGGGATCAGTAACTGAAGCTATTGAAGAAACAGTTGATTATTTAGTAGATCAAGGACGTAAAGTAGGTTTAATGACTGTTCACTTATATCGTCCATTTAGTGCTAAGTATTTCTTTGATCAATTACCAGAGACTGTTGAAAGAATTGCTGTATTAGATAGAACAAAAGAACCTGGTTCTACTGGAGAACCATTATATTTAGATGTTAAATCAATCTTTTATGAAAAAGAGGATGCTCCAGTAATTATTGGTGGGCGTTATGGATTATCTTCTAAAGATACTAATCCTGCTCAAATTATTGCCGTATATGATAATCTAAAAGGAGAGGCTCAAGATAACTTTACAATTGGTATTAAGGATGATGTAACTAACTTATCTTTACCTGTTGAAGAGGATGTCAATGTATTATCTGATGATGTTACAGAAACATTATTCTTTGGTTTAGGTTCAGATGGTACTGTAGGCGCTAATAAGAATACAATTAAAATTATTGGTGACAGTACTGACCTATATGCTCAAGGTTACTTTGCATATGATTCTAAGAAGTCAGGTGGGGTAACTCGTTCTAACTTGAGATTTGGTCCAGATCCAGTTCGTTCTACTTATTTAGTGTCTGACCCAGACTTTGTATCTTGCTCTACTGATTCATATTTAGGTAAGTATGATATGTTAAGTGGCTTATGTCAGGGAGGAACCTTCTTATTAAATACAGTTTCTGATGCTGAAGAGATTGTAGAAAAGATGCCTAATAGTGTTAAGAAGAAATTAGCTGAAAAAGAGGCTAAGTTCTATATTATTGATGCTATTACTTTGGCTCAAGAAATTGGATTAGGACGTCGCACAAATACGATCATGCAATCTGCATTCTTTAAATTAAATGAGCAGATCATGCCTTTTGATAGAGCTCAAAAATTAATGAAAGAGTATGCTGATAAGTTATATGGACGTAAAGGTAAAGAGATTGTAGAAATGAACTGGAAAGCTATTGAAAAAGGTGGAGAAGAATTAGTAGAAATTACAGTTGATCCAGCTTGGGCTGACTTAGAGGAAGAAGAGACTTCTGTAGATGAAAGTCGGCCAGATTTTGTTAAGAATATTGCTGACCCAATTAACGCAATTGAAGGATATGACTTGCCAGTTTCTGCATTTGAAGGTTATGAAGATGGTACAATGGTAAATGGTACTGCTGCTTATGAAAAACGTGGTGTTGCTAACTTTGTTCCAGAGTGGAAGGAAGATAATTGTATCCAATGTAACCAATGTGCTTTTGTATGTTCTCATGCAGCAATTAGACCATTCCTAATGAATGAAGAAGAAGTTGCTAATGCGCCTGAAGGAATTACTACTATTAAGCCGTTAGGCAAGGGATTAGATGGAGTAGAATATCGTCTTCAGATTTCACCTTTAGATTGTACTGGATGTGGAGTTTGTGTTAAGACATGTCCTGCAAAGGAAAAAGCATTAGATATGGTTCCAATTAAAGAATCTGTTGATGCTGGTGAAGCAGTTAAAACTGACTATATGTATAATGAAGTAACATATAAAGAAGATTTATTATCAGTAACTAAAGTTAAAGGTTCACAGTTTGCTCAACCATTATTTGAGTTCTCTGGAGCTTGTGCTGGTTGTGGAGAAACTCCATATGTTAAATTAGTCTCTCAATTATTTGGAGATAGAATGACAATTGCGAATGCAACTGGATGTTCTTCAATCTTTGGTGGTTCTTATCCAGCAACTCCATTTACAACAAATTCAGAAGGTAGAGGTCCAGCATGGGCGAACTCTTTATTTGAAGACAATGCTGAATTCGGATTTGGTATGAGGATTGCTTCTGAAACTATTCGTGATCGCATCCAAAACATTATGGCTGAAACTATGAATGAAGTTGAAATTGAATTACAAGATCTTTTTGAAGAATGGATAGCAAACCGGAATAGTGGAGCTATTACTAAACAATTAAAATCTAATTTAATTTCTGAATTAGAAAATACTGATTCTGAAGAAGCTAAAGAAATTTTAGATCTTGAAGATTATGTAGTTAAACAATCTAACTGGATGATTGGTGGAGACGGATGGGCTTATGATATCGGTTACGGTGGAGTAGACCATGTAATTGCTAGTCAAGAAGATATTAATATTTTAGTAGTAGATACACAAGTCTACTCTAATACAGGTGGGCAATCTTCTAAAGCTTCTCAAACTGGCTCAATTGCTAAATTTACAGCTGCTGGGAAGCAAGGTAAGAAGAAAGATTTAGCTGCTATTGCAATGACTTATGGACACGTATATGTAGCTCAAGTTTCTCATGGTGCAAGCCAAAGACAAGTATTAAAAGCCATGTTAGAAGCAGAAGCTCATGAAGGACCATCAATTGTAATTGCTTATTCTCCATGTATTAACCATGGAGTAAAAGGTGGGTTAACTAATACTCAAAGGCAAGCTGAATTAGCTACAGAATGTGGTTATTGGCCAACATTTAGATTTGATCCTTCATTAACTGAAGAAGGTAAAAATCCATTCCAAATTGATTGTAAAGAGCCTGATTGGGATAAGTATCATGATTTCTTAATGAGTGAAAGACGTTATTCTCAATTAAGCAAGATTAATCCAGAAGAAGCCGAAGAATTACTAGAAGCAAATAAAGCAGAAGCTCAACGTCGATGGACTATGTATCAACGATATTCTGCAATGGATTATTCTTTAGATGATAATTCAGAAACAACTAGTGCTTCAGATGAAGTAGCGAGTACAAAAGAATAAATTTAGTATTATTTAAAGCAGTGGATATTTTATCCGCTGCTTTTTTTATATAGAAAATTATATTTTAGTTAACTATAAAAAGGGGGGAGTATGGATAATTAAACTTATCCCCCTATTTAAGTACACCTCTTAAATAAACTATACACCTTAAATTAGTGTTCAGCAAATAGGGGGAAGGCCATAGTTAGTGAGTATATGGACTATTATAATAAATATAGATATGGGTCTAATTAACGCAAATGAAAATAAGATGAATTTTATAAGTTATGTTAGTAATATTATGGAGGGTTTACTGCATTCTAGAATCTATACGGATTTCCTCTAAATAATTATAAATTGAATATTTGGAAATATTTAAGTGATTAGCTATAATTTTGACACTTCCTTTAATATCAAACACATTATTTTTATGCAAATATCTAACAATCCTTACTTTATCTTCTTTACTAAGGATATTAATTGGTTTATTAACAATTGATATTGCTTTTTCAATCATTATTTCTAAAAATCTATCAACATTTTCTGGAAATTTCTCTTTAGAATCTTTTTCTTCAATAAAAGAAATATCTTCAAGAAAGTTTTTAGCTATATTAACTGAAGTTAAATCAAAATTAATGCATAATGCACCTACAATTTTTTCATTTTCATCTCTAATTAACATAGTAGAAGACTTCACTTTTATTCCATCTTCAATTTCACTAACATAATTTAATATTATATCTTGTTCAGAACTTTTTTTTGAATTAATAACTTCAAAAAGAAAATCAGTTGCTGGTGCACCTACTTCTCTACCAGTTATATGACCATTTTCAATTGCAATAACTGATGATTTCGTTTTAGAAATATCATGTAAAACTATCTCATAATGCTGACCTAAGGTTTTAGCTAAACCTTTAACTACTGGTATAAATGATTTTAAAATTTGATTTTCTGCCTTGATAACTTTTCACTCCTTTCAATTTGCTCTCATTTATTCTTATTTCATAATCTATTATATTTGATTTCTTGAATAAAATCAAATTACTATTAAAATTTTTTTGTAAATAAAATTGTTGTGTATGATTATAGCAAACAAATTATACAATAAATTATACAATAAAATCAAATATACAACATAAAATGTATAAATTAACATGCTTTAAAGCTCTTTATTAGATAAAAAGTAGAATAAAGTCGTTTAATTACAAAAAAAATTGAGTATTTACTTGACATTTTGTAATAATCTGAATATAATTAATAGTAACAAAGCACATTAATTAAAATGACATATTAAATAAAAGATAGGAAGGAGGAAACGAGGAAAGATTAATATAGTTCCAGCTTCATTCTAATTATTTAATCAAAAACTTCAAAAATTTTTAGTGTTAATAATTAATTATAAAGTTTAAAATTAAAAGGAGGATTTATAATGAAAAAGTATCCAGCTGAACCATTTAAGATTAAAGCAGTAGAAACTATAGAAATGACTACAAAGGAACAGAGAAAAGAGGCAATAAAAGAAGCAGGCTATAATACCTTCTTACTCGATTCAGATCAAGTATATATTGACTTATTAACTGATAGTGGAACTTCTGCAATGAGTGATAAGCAATGGGCATCATTAATGATTGGTGACGAAGCTTATGCCGGAAGTGATAACTGGTATAAATTAGAAAAAGCCGTGAAGGAAGTATATGGTTTTGATTATGTAGTTCCAACTCACCAGGGTAGAGGAGCAGAAAATCTACTATCTCAAATAATGATTGAAGAGGGAGATTATATCCCAGGAAATATGTACTTTACAACTACTAAAGCTCACCAAAAATTAAATGGTGGTAAATTTGTAGATGTAATTGTTGATGAAGGACATCAACCTTCAGTTGACGCTCCATTTAAAGGAAATGTAGATTTAGATAAATATCAAGAATTAATAGATGAAGTAGGAGCAGATAAGATTCCTTACATTTGTGTTGCAGTCACTGTAAACATGGCTGGGGGACAACCAGTAAGTATGGATAATCTTAAGAAAGTAAAAGAAATCTCTGAAAAAAATGATATAAAAGTAATGTATGATGCTACACGATGTGTAGAAAATGCTTACTTCATTAAAGAAAGAGAAGATGGATACGAAGATAAAACAGTAGCAGAAATACTTAAAGAAATGATGAGTTATGCAGATGGTTGTACAATGAGTGGTAAGAAAGATTGCCTTGTTAATATTGGTGGATTTTTAGCTATGAATGATGAAGATATATATACAGAAGCAACTCAATTAGTAGTTGTATATGAAGGAATGCCTAGCTATGGTGGATTAGCAGGAAGAGATATGGAAGCGATGGCTCAAGGAATTTATGAATCTGTAGATCCGAATTATATTGAACACAGAGTTAAGCAGGTTCGATATTTAGGAGATAGACTAGCTGAAGCAGGTGTTCCTATCATTAAACCTGTAGGTGGACATGCAGTATTTATAGATGCTAAATCATTCTTATCACATCTTTCTCAAGACCAGCTTCCTGCTCAAGCATTAGCTGCAGCAATATATGTTGATTCTGGAGTAAGAAGTATGGAAAGAGGAATTGTTTCAGCAGGTAGAGATGCAGATGGGAACCATTGTTATCCTGAATTAGAAACAGTTAGACTAACAATTCCAAGAAGAGTGTACACTTATGCTCATATGGATGTTGTTGCAGATTCTGTAATTAATCTTTATGAAAATCGAGATAGTATTAAAGGATTAGAATTTGTTTATGAACCACCTGTATTGAGATTCTTTACTTCAAGATTTGCACCAATTGAGTAATTAAAGACTATTATTCAAAACTAAGAATGGCTTAATTAAGCCATTCTTAGTTTTAAAAACAATTATTATTTTAATCATATAATAGACTATTATTTCAAATGTCAGAAAATTGTAATTACTATAGAACAATTAATAAAAAAACTTTTAATAAGGGTGATTATTTTATGAAAAAGAGAGAAATAAAAACTGATAAAAGTCCTGCAGCAATTGGACCTTATTCTCAAGCTATAAAATTAGATAACCTAGTACTAACTAGTGGTCAAATTCCTTTTACTCCTGAGGGTCAACTTGTCAGCAATGATGTACAAGAGCAAGCTCGACAAAGTTTAGAAAATGTTAAAGGAGTTTTAGAAGAAGCAGGTACTGATTTAGATAAAGTAATCAAATGTACTGTATTTATTAGTAATATGGATGACTTTCCTAAAATTAATGAAATTTATAAAGAATTCTTTGAAGAACCTTATCCAGCACGCAGTTGTGTTGAAGTAAGTAGATTACCTAAAGATGTGAAATTAGAAATTGAGGCTATTGCCTATACAGAATAAGCAAAATATAAATTATAAATTATAAATACTGAGGACACTATAGTAGCTATATAAATTTAAGTGTCCTCAGTTTAGACTAAAGCAACTACATTAATGATTCAACCTAATGTCCTAACTATAATTATAAATAGTAGCAAAAGCTAAATTGAAGGATAATTTATGAAATTAAATTATTGATAAAATTATGGAATAGGAAGGGGATTTTTAATCAATGAAAAGAAATGAGAAGATGAGAATGCCAACGACAAAAGAGGCTGTATTTGCATTATTAGTTGTTATCGGAGTAATTTTAATTTCAATTAATACTGCTCTTGTTTTAGAAACAGCATTAGTCTTAGGGGCAATGACATCAGCTATTATTGCAGTTTATTTTGGTTATGAATTTGAAGAGATAGAAAATGCTCTGATTGAAGGAATAAAGAATGGATTAGGCGCATGTATGATCCTTATGATTATTGGTATGGTTGTAGGGACCTGGATTTTAGGTGGAACCATTCAAACTATGGTCTTCTATGGTCTAAAATTACTTTCACCACAAATATTTTTACCTGCTAGTTTTCTGCTTAGTACAGTAACTTCGTTATTAATTGGAAGTTCATTTGGGACAATGGCAACAATAGGTATAGTTTTAATGGGAGTAGCTGAAGGTCTTGGAGCTCCAGCAGCTATGACAGCTGGTGCTATAGTGTCAGGTGCTATATTTGGAGATAAACTTTCCCCAATGTCAGATTCTACAAATTTAGCTGCAGCAATGAGTGGTACAGGTTTATTTGATCACATTCGTTCTATGTTTTATGTTTCTGGCCCTACAGCTGCAATCAGTATAACTCTTTATGCTATCATTGGAAAGATGTATATATCGGGTAATGTTAATTTAGGAACTGTAGAAAAGATTTTAAATACTCTACAAAGTAATTTTAATATTAGTCTTATAACTTTAATTCCACCTTTATTAATGATTATTTTATCAGTTTTAAAAGTACCAGCTATCGCCTCCTTATCTGCAAGCTTTGCTACAGCATCTATTTTTGCAGTATTTACTCAAGGAGCCAATCTTTCTGAAATTATTAATGTAGCAGCAAATGGTTATGTGGCTGAAACAGGCTTTAAGTTGATTGATAATCTTCTTACCCAAGGCGGTATAAATGGTATGATGAGTACGGTTGCTATAATTTTAGCAGGTACTGCTATGGGCGGTGTATTAGAGAAAACTAATGTTTTAAAAGTATTACTTAAATCTCTTATGAATTATGTAAAGACACCAAAGGGGTTAGTCTTAAGTACACTTGCATCTGCATATATGATGCTTATTGCTACTGGAGAAATGATGGTGTCAATGATAATTCCAGGTCGAACTCTAGAACCGGCTTATAAGGAATTGAATATCCATAATAGTGTTCTTTCTCGGTCACTCGAGACAGCAGCAACTTTAGGATGTGCTATTTTACCATGGGGTGTAGTATCAGTCTATATACAGAATGTTCTAGATGTTAATCTTGGTTATATTCAATATACATTTTTACCTTTCATTTCACCAATTATTACAATAATTTATGCATTTATGGGTTTCGCACTCTTTAAAAGAGATGATAAAAACCTAAGCCAGAATTCAGATATAACAGTTTAAATAACACTTTGTTTTTTTCTAAATATTTTTAAAATTCAATTTATTACTGAATATTCTTACTAACATCATTTACAATTATTCTTATGGTTTTAGCTTTTGCTCTTTGAATTAAACTCAGTCAATGGGTTTAATTCTTTTTTTATATATTATTTTAAATGGAAATAAAATTAGAAGAAATCATAGTAAAATAAGCATTAAAGTATAATAAAGGGAGGATAAAAATGAATTTTGAATATATATTTGGACCTGTACTATCAAGGAGGTTGGGAGTGTCTTTAGGAATAGATTTACTTCCTAATGGAATATGCACCTTCGATTGCATATATTGCGAACGCGGATCTACAGCAGAATTTAATATAGAACGAAAAGAATATATACCAGCTAAAAAAGTAATTAAAGAGTTAGACCGATTCCTTAAAAGAAAACCAAAACTTGACTATATTACATTTTCTGGTTCAGGAGAACCTACTTTGCATAGCAAAATAGATAAAATAGTTGGTTTTCTAAAACAAAATTATTCAGAATATAAAATAGCTTTATTAACCAATGCAAGTCTCTTTGCTGATAAAAAAATATTAGACAAGATCAAGAAGATTGATTTAATAGTGCCATCTTTAGATGCTGTATTGGAAAGTACTTTTCAAACAATCAACCGCCCTGTTTCTAACTTAAGTATCAACGATATCATTGATGGATTAATAAATTTGGATAAAAACTATACAGGAAAAATTTGGTTAGAGATATTCATTGTTCCTGGAGTTAATGATACTAAAAAAGAAATTAAAGCTTTTAAAAAGGCAATTAACCAAATTAATCCTCAACGAATACAGTTAAATACTTTAGATAGACCTGGAGTTGAAAATTGGATACAACCAGCAACTAAGAAGAATTTAAACCAAATTGCTGCAACTTTAGGCGATAAAGTAGAAGTAGTAGGTAACTTTAAACCTCGAAGAAACCAAAAATCAAAAAATAAAGTAATATAATCATTAGAGATGAAATTCTGTGCTAATTAAAGTACTATATATCCAGATTGATAAAGTTAGTAAGTATATTCAAAATTCAATAAATGATGCAATTAAAAAATAGTAGATTTAATTGATAGTAAAGATATAGTAATCACTAATAATTAAAAAAGAATAGATATCGATTATCAAAGGGTTAGAAGAATTAATTATCGGTAAAATTGTATATAGAAAAAAACAAAGTACTTCACTTAGAATTAAGGATATTATTGCTACTTTTACTGGTGGTTGGATGGTGTTAAGTTATTACTTGGCTGGAACAATCTTAACTAACAGTTAAATAATTGAGTTTTAAATTAATTGAGGTGATACCTATGAAAACAGGAAAAATGGATATAAATAATCTTAAAAGTTTAATCTTAGATCAAATCTCATCTACTAATCAAGACGTATTAGTTAAACCAAATATTGGAGAAGATTCAGCAGTATTAGATTTTGGTGAATTTGTAGCAGTTGTTTCTACTGATCCAATTACTGGAGTTCAAGAGGGGATGGGTGGTTTAGCTGTTAATGTAGCCTGTAATGATATAGCAGCTAATGGTGCTAAACCGATTGGAATTCAGCAATTATTATTAATACCGCCAGAAACTACTAAAAAAGCAATAATGGCCATTATAAATGATGTTAATCAAAGTGCTGAAAAGTTAAAAATTGCTATTTTAGGTGGTCATACTGAAATATCAAATACTGTTGATAAACCATTAGTTTCTTGCACTGCTATTGGTAAAACAACCAAAGAAAAGTTTGTCACTTCTTCTGGAGCAAAAATCGGTGATGATATTATAGTTACTAAATGGGTTGCTTTGGAAGGAACTTCTATTTTGGCTACAGACTATTATGAGCATCTAATAAACTTAAATATCAATAAAGAATTATTAACACAAGCAAAAAAAATGATAAAGGATATAAGTGTAATTCCTGAAGGATTAATTGGAGCAAACTTTGGCGTTAATGCTATGCATGATGTTACTGAAGGAGGCCTTTATGGCTCGCTTTATGAATTAACAGAAGCAGCTAACGTCGGTTTTATTATAGACCAACAAAAAATACCTCTTCATCCAGCAACAGAAATTATCACTAAAACATTAGGATTAAATCCATATCAATTAATTGGATCTGGAATGATGATTTTAACTAGCAACAATGGAGTAAAATTAGTAAATGAATTATCCAAAAATGAAATTAAGGCAACAATTATTGGTAAAATTACTCTTCAAAAAAGAAAAATTAATACTAAAGAAACTGAAATCGAGTTAAATAATCCTCCTCAGGAACAACTATACGAAATTATATCTAAATTAAAAGGTACGTCCACTGAAAGGTGAAGTTGCAAAGTAATGAATCTACGGATTATACTATTTATAAATTAGAAATATAAAGTATATTTTTATGGATATTAAGAATAAAGTAAACAAATATTATATATGAAGATTATCTAATCTTATTTTATTAGTATTAAGACTAATCTTTTATATGAAAGGAGGACTATAGATGGCAAGTTTAACAGAAATTCGTTGGCATGGTCGAGGAGGACAGGGTTCTAAAACAGCATCTATTTTATTAGGAAAAGTTGCCTCAAAGGCAGGTAAGAATATTCAAGCTTTCCCTGAATATGGACCAGAGAGAATGGGAGCACCAGTATTGGCATTTAATAGAATTAGTGATGAAGATATTACTGTTCATTGTCAAATTACTTCTCCTAGTATAGTAGTAGTGTTAGACCCTACTTTATTAGAGTCAATTGATGTAACTGCAGGAATACCTGTAGACGGCACTATTATTATTAATTCAACTCAAACTCCAAAGGAAATTAAAGAAAGAATAGGGTTTGAAGGAGAGGTGTTTACAGTAGATGCAAATGGAATTTCTACTGAAGAGATAGGTGCACCATTTCCAAATACACCAATGTTAGGTGCTTTAATGAAGATTACTGACTTATTAGAATTTGAAGCTTTTAAGAAACAAATTAATAAAGAATTTGAAAAGAAGTTCGCTAGTAAGCCTGAAGTTATCGAAGGTAACATGAAATCAATTGATAGGGCTTACCAGGAGGTGAAGAGTGAATAATGACAAAGAAAAATAATCAAAAGCCAGGTTGGAAAGAAATTCCTGATGGTGGATTAATTTTAGAAGCTGGTAATGCTATAAAATATAAAACTGGCGGATGGAGGACTCATCGACCAGAATTAGATAAAGATACTTGTATTAACTGTCATTTCTGCTGGATTTTTTGTCCGGACTCTGCTGTTGTGTCAGAGGGAAAAGAAGTGACAGGGTTTGATCATGATTATTGTAAAGGTTGTGGAATTTGTGCTCATGAGTGTCCTGTTGATGCTATAAGCATGAAGAAGGAAGAACCATCAACTGAGAAATAAATGGAAGGGGGAAATAAAAATGTCGAATCAAGTTGCTTTAACTGGAAATGAAGCAATGGCTCAAGCCATGAAACAGATTAATCCAGATGTTGTAGCTGCTTATCCAATTACTCCACAAACAGAAGTTGTTCAGATGTTCTCACAATTTGTTGCTGATGGAGCTGTAGATACAGAATTTGTTACAGTTGAGAGTGAACATAGTGCAATGAGTGCTACAGTTGGAGCTGCTGCTGGTGGAGCTAGAGCAATGACTGCTACTGCTGCTAACGGTTTGGCTTTAATGTGGGAGATTATATATATTGCTGCTTCAACAAGATTGCCGATTGTGATGCCTGTTGTGAATAGAGCATTAAGTGGACCAATTAATATTCACTGTGATCATAGTGATTCCATGGGCGCTAGGGATTCAGGTTGGATTCAATTATATGCTGAGAATGCTCAGGAAGCTTATGATAATGCTATCCAGGCAGTTAGGATTGGAGAACATGACGATGTTAGATTGCCAGTAATGGTGAATATGGATGGATTTATTATTAGTCATGCTGTAGAAAATTTAGACTTATTAGCTGATGAAGATGTACAGGATTTTATAGGTACTTATCAAGCTGAACACACTTTATTAGACACTGATAATCCAGTTACTGTTGGACCTCTTGATTTACAAGATTTTTATTTTGAACATAAAAAACAACAATCTGAAGCTATGGAGAATGCTAAAAATGTTATAGTAGATATTGCTAAAGAATATAAAGAATTAACTGGACGAGGTTTTGAATATTTTGAGGAATATAAATTAGATGATGCTGAAATTGCTATTCTTGCTTTGGCTTCAACAACAGGGACTGCAAAAGCTGCTGTTGATGAGTTAAGAGATGAAGGTGTTAAAGCAGGATTACTTAAGCTAAGAATGTATAGACCATTCCCGGCACCAGAAATTGCTGAGGTTCTTAGTGATTTAAAAGCAGTAGCTATCATGGATCGTGCAGAAACATTTTCAACTACTGGTGGGCCAGTATTTACAGATGTAAGAAGTGCTTTATATGATGCAAAAGCTGATGTAGAAGCTGTTAATTATATTTATGGTTTAGGTGGACGCGATACTACAGTTGAAGATATTGAGTTTATATATAATGAATTACAAGAAGTTGTAAAGTCTGACAGCGTTACTAAAAGAGTTAAATATCTTGGTGTAAGAGAATAGGAGGTGTAATAAATGTCTAAAGTAAACTTAAAAGAGCTATCGACACAAGATGAAAGATTGACTGGTGGTCATAGATTATGTTCTGGGTGTGGAGCTTCAATTATTGTTCGTCAAATTCTACATGCAACTGATAATCCAGTGGTAGTTGGTTGTGCAACAGGATGTTTAGAAGTTTCTACTACGATTTATCCTTATACTGCTTGGAAAGATTCTTTTATCCATAATGCATTTGAGAATGCAGCAGCAACTATTAGTGGTGTAGAAGCTGCATATCGTTCTTTAAAGAGACAAGGAAAACTTAATGAAAATGAAGAGATTAAATTTATAGCTTTTGGTGGTGATGGTGGAACATATGATATCGGTTTTCAGTCATTATCAGGAGCTATGGAAAGAGGCCATAATATGGTCTATGTCTGTTATGATAATGGTGCTTACATGAATACAGGTATTCAACGTTCAAGTGCTACTCCAAAGAATGCTAGTACAACAACTAGTCCCGCTGGAAAAGTAATTCCAGGTAAGCAGCAGTTTAGAAAGGAATTAACTGATATCATTGCCGCTCATAATATTCCTTATGTTGCTCAAACATCACCTCATAATTTTAAGGACTTAATTAGGAAAGCAAGAAAAGCTTTTGAAGTTGACGGTCCAGCTTTCTTAAATGTATTATCACAATGTCCTAGAGGTTGGAGATATCCAGAAGATCTAGCAATGGATCTTATGAGAGCAGCTACAGATAGTTGTTTTTGGCCATTATTTGAAGTAGAGAATGGGGAATGGAATTTAAACCATATTCCTAAAGAAAAAGCGCCTATTACTGATTGGTTAGAACCACAAGGTAGATTTAAACATTTATTTAAAGAAGGAAATGAACATCTCATTGAAGAGATCCAAGAGAATGTTGATAAGAGATGGGAAACTATACTCCACAGATGTGGAGAGAAGTAGAAATTATAACAAATAGGGATTAGCTTTCAAAGCTAATCCTTCTTTTCAGTAGTAACTACAGTTTGGTAATTAGGATTATTATCAATTATTGCTCCATCGTCTCCAATACCGACTTCAACATCAGTTGAGTTAAGGTTAGTTAACTCATCTTTATTCCACTTTTCTTTTAAAGTCAGAATTAGTAGTAAAAAAATATAATTTGAATCAAAATATTTTTCAGAAAAAGAAGGATATTTGAAATTTATCATGTAATATATTACTACTAGTTAATATAAATGGAATATGAAAATAAGTATCAGTTTATTAAAAATTTGTTAACTAAAGATGAGAGGGGGGGAATACAATAAGCAATATCTATTTTTAAATTATTAAACTATGTATATATATATATATATTAATATATTTTATTTAGAATTAAATTTCTGAATATTAAAATATTCAAGTGTATTTTAAGTAATAAATTTAATTTCAAATATTAATTTATTAATTCTAATAAATTAATAAATAAATATAAAAAGGAAAGGTAGTGATTTTAAGTGGCAGTAAAGTCGGATATTGAAATAGCTCAAGAAGCAGAATTAAAGCATATCACAGATATTGCTGATATTCTAGGATTGAGCAAAGAAGAAATCGAATTATATGGAGACAATAAGGCAAAGGTTAAGTATGAGGCTTACAAAGAAAGAATGGGGAATGATGATAGTAAGTTAATCTTAACTACCGCTATCACACCTACTCCAGCTGGAGAAGGTAAGACAACAACTAGTGTTGGTTTAACGCAGGCTTTAAATCAGTTAGGTCATAGTACTACAGTTGCTCTAAGAGAGCCATCCTTAGGACCTTGTATGGGAGTTAAAGGTGGTGCTGCCGGTGGAGGTTATTCTCAGGTAGTTCCTATGGAAGATATCAACTTACACTTCACTGGTGATATCCACGCTATAGGTATTGCTCATAATATGCTTTCTGCAGCAATC
>NZ_FUWM01000029.1 GCF_900167185.1 Selenihalanaerobacter shriftii | reverse complement strand
TCCAGCGCTGATGGTATTGCAAGGGTAGCCTTGTGAGAGAGTAGGTCACTGCCGAATATTATTATAATTATTAAAAAAATTAAAGATGTTGGGATGTCGCCAAGCGGTAAGGCACAGGACTTTGACTCCTGTATCGCTGGTTCGAATCCAGCCATCCCAGCCACTATAACAGTTAACAATATTAACTAATCTGGGTCCCCATCGTCTAGTGGCCTAGGATACCAGGTTTTCATCCTGGCGGCAGGGGTTCGAATCCCCTTGGGGATGCCATAATAGTATGCAAATCATTCACGAAAGGTTTTGTTTTCTAAAACCTGTAGGGATGCCATAATAGTATGCAGGTTATTCACGACAGGTTTTGTTTTCTAAAACCTAGAGGGTACTGTGTTTTAATTGTTGACAAGTAATATAAAAAGTGATATATTAATAATTGTTGTAGATAGATTGTTAATAAGTTAAATACTGTGGAGGGGTGCCCGAGTTGGCCAAAGGGAGCAGACTGTAAATCTGCCGGCGATGCCTTCAGAGGTTCAAATCCTCTCCCCTCCACCATTAAATGTGCGGAAATAGCTCAGTGGTAGAGCGTCTCGTTGCCAACGAGAAGGTCGCGAGTTCAAATCTCGTTTTCCGCTCCATTTTATTTTGAATCTTAGATTATTTTATTTCTTAATTAAGTGTTTATAATTATAGTTAAAAACTTGCAATTTTTAATTGTTGACAAGTAGTATAAAAAGTGATATATTAATAATTGTTGTAAGTAGATTGTTAATAAATTGAATACTGTGGAGGGGTGCCCGAGTTGGCCAAAGGGAGCAGACTGTAAATCTGCCGGCGATGCCTTCAGAGGTTCGAATCCTCTCCCCTCCACCATTAAATGTGCGGAAATAGCTCAGTGGTAGAGCGTCTCGTTGCCAACGAGAAGGTCGCGAGTTCAAATCTCGTTTTCCGCTCCATTTTATTTTGAATCTTAGACTATCATAATTGATAGTCTTTTTTTATTTATATATTTTTAATATTAATATATAAATATGTGTTAAATATTAATCAAAGTAATTTTATAATATTATAAAATTAGCAGTTACATAGTGTCTTGTGCAGGACTTTAGTTATTGATATTGAAATAATATATAGTTATTAACCTTAACTGATTGAAATTAAAGGTTATAGAATAATCAGGAGGTAGTTAATTTGAGTAAAGAAGGTAAGAATGATGATAAAAAAGTAAAAGTAATGATCTTTGGAGATGAGTATGTTATTAAAGCTGAAGAATCAGCAGAATATATTAAACAAGTTGCTCAATCTGTTAATGATGAAATAGAGAAAGTCAATAATCAGAATAATAGATTAAGTAGGATTAGAATTATGGTTTTATCCTCTTTACATTTGGCAGATAAGTATTATAAAGCAGAAGAGGAGAAGAAAACTATTAAAAATAAATTTAAAACGAGTAAAACAAAAGAGTATAGAAGAGATCAGCAGTATAAAGAGTTATCTAATGAACATAATAATTTAAAGAAAAAGTATGAAACATTACAAAAAAAGTATGATGCTATAAAGAAAGCACACAATAAGTTAGAGCAGAAATATACAGGCTTAAAAAAGGATTATTGTGAATTAGAAGAGGAGTATGATGCGTTCTTGACAGAATTTGGTAAGGAGGATTAAGAGTTGATGTCTGGGATTAATTTATTAGATTTTGGAATAATAGTTGTTCTTATAATTTCAATTTTACGAGGTTATCAGATAGGATTAATTAGGCAGGTTATTTCTATTATTGCTCTAATTATTGCTTTTTATATTGCTGCAACCCAATATCAATTAGTATCTGTTTATTTTACTGAAAATGTATCTTTAACAAAACCTATTGCTGATGTAATTTCTTTTGCTTTAATTACTATTGCATTTAGCGCTGTAATAAATATTATAGGTTACTTATTAAGTAAACTAACTGGACTTTTATTGCTTTCGATGTTAGATGGTCTTGGAGGATCTATTATAGGTTTGGCTAAAGGTTTTTTAGTAGTATACATATTATTAATCTTAATTAATCGTATGCCTTTTGCAACTATTGAAGATTCAATTCAAACTTCAATTTTTGCAGATAAGTTTTTAGCTTTAACTCCAGTCTTTGAAGAACAATTACAGGAATTTATAAATTAAAGTAGATAGAGGTGAAGTGATTATTAATGGATAATTTAAGGGTTGCTTGGATGTTAAAAGATATAGGAGATTTATTGAAACTTAAAGGTGCTAATTATTTTCATATTAAGTCCTATTATGATGTAAGCAAAGAAATTAAGAATTTAGATCAAAACATTAGAGAATTAGTAGATAGCGATAGATTGCAAGAAATTAAAGGAATTGGTGAAGGTTTAGCCATTACTATTGATGAAATTTTGGAAAGTGGAACTGCTACTAAATATGAGGAATTAAAATCGGAAATTCCAATAGGATTATTGGAGATATTAAATTTACCTGGATTAGGTCCTAAAAAGGTAAAACTTTTTTATGATGAATTAGCCATAGATAGTCTGGCTAAACTAAAAAAGGAAGCGGAAAATCGTAAGTTAAGAGAATTATCTGGAATTGGTGCTAAGACTGAATTTAAGATTTTAGAGGCTATTAAGAAAGCTGAAAAACGGAATGGAAAGGTTAATTTAGACTTAGCGACTACTTTAGCTCAAGAATTACTGGATATTTTTTCTAGATTTAATGAAGTTAATAAGATAGAAGTAGTAGGGAGTTTACGGCGAAAATCTGAATTAATTAGTGATATAGATTTATTAATAGCTACTGATAATCCACAATCGATTAGTCAAATAATAAAAGAATTATCCTTAATAAATAAAGTAATTACTGAATCTAATGAAAAGCTTATATTGATGAGCAAATTTGGTGTTGCTATTGATGTAACTTTTATTTCTGAATATGAATTCTTTACTACATTAACAGCTGCTACTGGAAATCAAAAGCATTTTGATATTTTATCTCAGATTGCAGTAGATAAGGGTTATAAATTACAGGCATCAGGTTTATATTCAATGAGTACAGGTGAGAAACAAGAGTTTAGTTCAGAAAAAGAAGTTTATGAAATTTTGGATTTACCTTATATTATTCCTGAAATTAGAACAGGTGATAAAGAGATTGAATTAGCATTAAGTGATGAATTACCAGAAAAATTAGAAGTTAGAGATATTAAGGGAGATTTGCACCTGCATACTCATTGGAGTGATGGTGGTAATACTATTGAAGAGATGGTAACTGCTTGTAAAGAGCTAGGTTATGAATACTTAGCTGTTTGTGATCATTCTAAGTCATTAGGAGTAGCTGGTGGCTTACAGATAGATGAATTAAAAAAACAGATTGATGAAATAGATAAGATTAATGAAGTCTTGAATGATTTTCGAGTCTTAAAAGGATGCGAAGTAGATATTTTAAATGATGGGCAATTAGACTATGATTCTAAACTATTATCAGAATTAGATATAGTGGTTGCTTCTATTCACTCAGGTTTCAATAATTCGAAGGAAGAGATGACTAATCGTATTTTAAGAGCTATGGAGCATAAAGAAGTCAATATTTTAGGTCATCCAACAGGTAGATTATTAGGGAAACGGGGTCCTTATGCTGTTGATATTGAAAAAGTAATAGAAAAGGCAGTAGAAACAGAGACGATTTTAGAGATTAATGCATCTCCACAAAGGTTAGATTTAAGTAGTGAACATTTACGTTTGGCAAAAGAAGCCGGAGCTAAAATAGTGATTAATACAGATGCTCATAATACTCAGCAGTTAGATAATATTAAATTTGGAGTTTACAATGCTAGAAAAGGTTGGATTGAACCTAAGGAAGTAATAAATACTTATTCATTAACTGAATTATTACAATTAATTAGGTAATTATAATTAAAAAGATATAATAATCCAAGGAGGCGTTTAATTATGAAGTTAAAAGAAATATATGAATTAGCAATTGAAACTGGAATTAAAGCTGATTTACGTGGTGAAGATAAAGTGCAAGAAGATTTGGATAGATTAAAAGAGAAGTATAACAAGATGGATGAGGATGAAAAAGAAGAGTTCGATACAGAAAAATTAGAGAATCCTTATTCTGACACACGAATATTATATGGAGATTCTGATAGGGAAGTAAATAAAATTTTAGTTGGAGTCGATATTGATGTAGGTGAAGTTTTAATTGCTGATAGATTAAATGAAAAAGGTGAGGGTGAAAAAGTAGATTTAGTAATGGCTCATCATCCAGAAGGAAAAGCGTTAGCAGCTTTATATCAGGTAATGCATATGCAAGAAGATATTTTGCATAAACATGGGGTGCCAATTAATGTTGCGGAAGGAATCATGGCAGAAAGAATTAGCGAAGTAGAACGTGGTATAATGCCACTAAATCATAATAAGGCTAGAGATGCAGCTAGAATTTTTGATATTCCTTTAATGTGTGTTCATACTCCAGCTGATAATTTAGTAACTAGCTTTTTACAAGAAAAGATTGATGAAAAAGATCCTGAAAGAGTAGAAGACGTAGTGAAATTATTAAAAGATATTCCAGAATATAAAGAAGCAGTTGGTGTAAAAGCTGGACCTAAAGTAGTTGTAGGAAGTGAAGAAAGACGTACTGGAAAAGTAGTAGTAGATATGACAGGTGGTACTGGAGGTTCTAAAGAGGCCTTTGAAAATTTATCTCAAGCCGGAGTAGGGACATTAGTATGTATGCATATTGGTGAAGAACATCGTGAGAAAGCAGAAGAGAATCATATTAATGTAATAATTGCTGGTCATATTGCTAGTGATTCTATAGGAATGAATCTTTTTCTTGATAAACTGCAGCAAAATGATATAGAAGTAGTTCCTTGTTCTGGTTTAATTAGAATTGAAAGATAATTACAGGAGGGATAGTAGGTTTTGAGAGAACATGTATTAGATATCTTAGAATTCGATAAGATTAAAGCACGACTAATTAAGCATAGTGCTTCTAAGCTAGGTAAAAAATTAATTGAACAACTTAAGCCAGTTAGGAATTTAGAATATATTCAAGAACGTCAAGCAGAAGTTACTGCTGCTAAGAAGATTTTGAATAGAGAGTCTGGGGTTCCATTAGGTGGAATTCAAGATGTTAGAGAATCATTAAAAAAAGTTAGTAAAGAGATAGTTTTAGATGGGAAGAGTTTATTTAATATAGCTATTACTTTAGAAAGTAGTCGTAAATTAAAAAAATACCTTCTTACCTTAGAAGATGAAGAAAATGAGTATGAAGATGTTGTTAAGTATGGAGTGCAGATTGAAAATTTTAAACCTTTGGAGCGGGATATTAAAAAGTCATTTGATAATCAAGGAAATGTTTTAGATAGTGCTAGCAATAAATTAAAGAATATACGAAGACAGATTACTAACCATAGTCAGAAAATTAAAGATAAGCTTAATTCTATTTTGAGTTCTCGGAAATATGAGAAGTTTATTCAGGATTCGTTAATAACTATTAGAGATAAAAGATATGTAATTCCTATTAAGAGTCAGTTTCAAAATAAGGTTTCAGGAATAGTTCATGACCAATCAGCAAGTCGTCAGACAGTCTTTATTGAACCTATGGCTGTTGTTAAGTTAAATAACAAATTACGAAGTTTAATGTCAGCAGAAGAGGAAGAAGTTTATCGGATATTGAAAGAAATGACATTAAAAGTTAAGGATGAATTAGAAAGGATTAAAGAAACATTAAAACGTGTAGCTTTTATAGATTTTATATTTACTAAAGCTAAGTATAGTCAACAAATAGATGGTTCAGAGCCTTTATTAAATCAAGACCAGTTTATTAACTTGCAAAAAGCAAGACATCCTCTAATTGAGCCAGAAGAGGTAGTGCCTATTGACATTCAATTAGGTGAAGAAGCCAGTACTTTAGTTATTACTGGTCCTAATACAGGAGGTAAGACTGTAACTTTAAAGACTGTAGGTTTACTTACTTTAATGGCACAGTCTGGATTACATATTCCAGCTTTATCTGGCTCAAAGTTAGCTATTTTCAACCAAATTTATGGTGATATAGGTGATGAACAGAGTATTGAACAGAATTTGAGTACTTTTTCCTCACATATGACTAGGATTATAGAAATTTTAGAATATGCTAAAGAGAATACTTTAGTTTTAATGGATGAGATAGGAGCAGGTACAGATCCTACTGAAGGTGCTGCTTTGGGAAAGGCTATTTTAGAAGAATTACATGAAAGAGCAGGAGTTGATACTATTGCTACTACCCATTATAGTCAGCTAAAAACATTTGCTTATCAAAAAGATGGGGTAGAAAATGCTTCAGTTGAATTTGATATTGAAACTTTACAGCCGACTTATAAATTACAAATGGGATTACCAGGACGTAGTAATGCTTTTGAAATTGCTAATAGATTAGGTTTAAATGATGAAATAATAGATAGTGCCCGTAATATGTTAAGTAAGGAAAAAGTTGAAGTTGATGAAATTATTCAAAATATAGAGGAGAGCAAGAAGAATATTGTAGAAAATGAAGAAGTAATAGAAAAGAAGGAAAGAGAGGTTGATGATTTAAAAGCAGAATATAATAGAAAACTTAAGAAACTTAAGAAATTAGAAAAAGAGATTAAAAGTGAAGCTTATTCTGAAGCTGAAGAGATTATTACTGAAGCAAAAGAAGATGCAAATAAAGTAATTGATGATTTTAAACAAAAAGTGGAAGTTGACCATAAAGATGTTGATAGAACTAAGAGTAAATTAGATAGATACCGTCATCAACTTAGTAATAAGCGAAAAGAAATGGAAGAAGGCTTAGAAGAAGAGGAGTTAGGTTTAGCACCTAAAGACTTACAAGTAGGTGATAAAGTCAGAATTAAAAATCTAAATAAAGAAGGTGAGGTTATTGAAATCTTACCTAATAAGAATGAAGCTTTGGTTCAAAGCGGTCCTATAAAGGTGAATATAAAAGTTAGTAGATTAGAGAAAATTAAAGAAGGAGCTAAAAAAGATAAGTTTGTAAATAGAAATAATTCAGTTAATAAGATTAGAGGTAAGAAGTCAAGACAGATTTCTCCTAAGTTAGATCTAAGAGGATTACGGGCTGTAGAAGCCAAAGGAAAGTTAGATAAATATTTAGATGATGCTTATTTAGCAGGTGTGTCAGAAGCAGAAATTATTCATGGAAAAGGAACAGGTGTCTTACGCGAAGTAGTTCATGATTTATTAGAGGAACATCCTCAAATAGAAGATTATAGAATAGGGAATGAGAATGAAGGTGGTTTAGGCGTAACCATAGTAAAGCTGTAGTTTAAATAAAAAATAGACAGACTGTGAATTCACAGTCTGTCTATTTTTTATTCTTTTATTGTTTATTCATCATATCAAAGAACTCCCAGAACTTATCTTTAATTTTATCTGTTTGTTCTTGAATCTTATCTTGGAGTCCTCCTTCATGAAGACTACATTCTTCCTCAGGCATTCTCTCGTAGATATAGTTTCCAGCTTCATCACGAGTTGGAACCCCAGTTTCTTCATCTACTAATTTTATAGGAACTCCATTTTCATCTACTCTTATATGAGTATCTCGTTGATAAGTGTAAGTTGATACATCTTCAGACGGACAACCGCTTGTAGCTAGTTGACCAGTTGAATTATCAACTTTAACTTCAATAGTAGGTTTGTGTAAGTTGCCTACTTTAGTTGGTTCTGTACCTTTAATAAAAAATTCTTCCCTAATACTATCTTCAGGGCAGTATTCATTTGGTAGTAATCCACTTTCAACACAGATTTTTTTAGTAATTATATTATTTGGTCGCTTAAAGTCTTTAACTGGTTTAGACTTAATAGCACTGCGCATATAATCTCCCCACAATCTAGCTGTTTCAGCACTGGAGACAATTTCAGTTTTTGGTTCACCTGTTTTATCTTTAACAACTTCTCCGTTATCATTATAAACTTTATATTCCATTTTTGCTGGAGCGTCTTCTCCAATCCAGATACTAGTAGTTAAATCAGGGGTATATCCTACAAACCAGGCATCAGTATAATTAGAAGTAGTACCTGTCTTACCAGCAGCAGGTCTACCTAAATTAGCTCTCCAGCCGGTTCCCCAAACTAATGGCCCTCGAGAAAGAACTGATCTTAACATATCAGTAACCAAATATGCTACATCTTCTGAAAGAATAATCTTTTGTTCTGGGTCGTTTTCAAATAAGACATTTCCTCTACTATCTACTACCTTTAAGATAGAAATAGGATTTACCTTAATTCCTTGATTAGCTAAAACTCCATAAGCAGAAGCCATCTCTAGAGGAGTAGTACCTTTAGTTAATCCGCCTAAAGCTAAGGCAAGGTTATTATCATTCTTTCTGCCTCGTTCTACAAGGCTGGAAATTCCCATTTTTTTAGTAAGTTTAATAGTATCTTTAATCCCTACTTTATCTAATAACTTTACTGCCATAACATTAATCGATTTAGCAAGACCGATCCGTAAAGTAGTTGGTCCTAGATATTTATCATCATAATTTTTAGGAATCCAAACATCTTCCTCATCTTTGCCAACTTTATATGCTTCAGGAATATCATCAATTACTGATCCAGGAGAATAACCTTTTTCAATAGCAGAAGCATATACAAAAGGTTTAAAAGCTGAACCTGGTTGACGGTAGGCTTGAGTAACTCGATTATATTTATTGTCATCACCGCGACCACCGACCATAACTTTAATATGGCCATTTTGTGGATTAATAGTTGTTAAAGCGATTTGAGGTTGTTTAAGTCCGTAACCTTTTTCTTTTTTAACTGTTGGTATATAACTATTAAAAGCTTTATCAATAGCTTGTTCTGCTTTCATTTGTAGATTATAGTCTAATGTTGTGTAGACTTTTAATCCACTATTATATACAGCTTGAGCTCCATACATATCAATTAATTTATCTCGAATATGACGAACAAAATAAGGGGCTATTTCTTTCTTATTGATTAAACCTTTGTTAGGCCTGATTGGTTGATCTTTAGTCTTTTTAGCTTTTGTTTCGGATATGAATCCGTACTTAGCCATTTGGTTTAATATAATATTCCTTCTTCTCTTAGATGCTTTAGGATCTTCATAAGGTGAATAATGATTAGGTGCTTTTGGCAGCCCTGCTATTAAAGCGCTTTCAGCTAAATTTAAATTTGAAACATCTTTATTAAAATAATACTTAGCAGCAGTTTGGACACCATAAACACTATGACCTAGATAGATTTCATTCAAATAAAATTCTAAGATTTCCTTTTTAGTATACATTCGTTCAAATTGAATAGCTAAATAAGCTTCTTGAATTTTACGATAAATGGTACGTTCATGAGTTAAAAGAGCATTTTTAGCTAATTGTTGAGTTAAAGTACTACCACCTTGAATAATTCCTCCACCTTTAATATCAACCCAAAGAGCTCTAGCAATAGCCCAAGGGTCAACTCCGTAATGTTCATAAAAGCGGTTATCTTCAATAGCTACTATAGCATTTTGTAGATTTTTTGGGATCTTTGATATAGGAACATAATCTCGGTTCTCTTGATAGAGTCGAGTTAATAATTTTCCATCTTCAGAATAAATCATAGTGGCTTCACTAGGTTTCCAACGACCATAATTAGATATATCTGGTGCTTCTTTAATAATCCAAGCTATGGAACCGACCATGGCGCCTGATATGATAGCAATTATTAATATAATAACGATAATAGATATCTTCTTAAAATTAGAATTTTTATTACTCATTATTCTTGGATCCTCCTTTTATCATCTATTATAACATAAATAAAAAAATATATATAGTATAAGATATAATGAAAATTTTAGCATGGTGTATTAGTATCATTTATTGATATTCTAATTTGGTTATGTTATAATATTATAGCATATTTGTAATTGATAGTTAAAATTATTATTATATAGATTTTTATTAGGAGGCAATTAGAATATGAGTATTAATATTGAAGAACAGTTAAGAGTTATTAAACGTGGTGTTGCAGAATTAATTTCTGAGGATGAATTAAAAAAGAAGTTAAAGCAAGTTAAAAAAGAAGACAGGCCTTTAAAAGTAAAGTTAGGATTAGATCCTACAGCACCAGATATTCACTTGGGGCATACAGTTGTACTACAAAAATTAAAGCAGTTCCAAGACTTAGGTCATGAAGTGATATTACTTATTGGAGATTTTACAGCACGGATTGGAGATCCAACTGGCAAGTCAAAGACTAGACCACAGTTAAGTGAAAAAGATATTAAGGAGAATGCTAGAACTTATAAAGAACAGATCTTTAAAGTTTTAGATCCAGATAAGACAAGATTGGTATTTAATAGTGAATGGTTAGGGGAGATGGACTTTACAGATGTAATTAATCTATCTGCTAATTATACAGTAGCTAGAATGTTAGAAAGAGAAGACTTTTCACAAAGGTATAAAAATAATCAACCAATTAGTATTCATGAATTCTTTTATCCATTAATGCAAGGATATGATTCAGTAGCAATTAAAGCAGATGTCGAGCTAGGAGGAACAGACCAAAAGTTTAATCTATTAGTAGGTCGTACTTTACAGAAAGAATATGGACAGGAATCTCAGGTAATAATTATGATGCCGATTTTAGAAGGGTTAGATGGAGTTAAGAAAATGAGTAAGAGTTTAGATAATTATATTGGGATTGATGACACTCCTAATGATATGTACGGGAAAGTGATGTCAATTCCTGATGAATTATTAGCACGTTATTTTGAACTGTTAACAGATATTTCCTTAGATGAATTAGAAGAAATTAAATCAGGACTTGAAAATGGTGATATCCATCCAATGAAGGCTAAGAAAAAATTAGCTAGAACAATTGTTATTAAATATTATGATTCCGATATGGCTGATAAAGCTGCTGAAGAGTTTGAAAGAGTCTTTAAGGAAGGTGAAAATCCTGAAGATATGCCTGAGGTAAAGATCTCTAGTAGTGAGTTAGAAGACGGTCAATTATGGATTGTAAAATTAGTAGCTGCTACTGGATTAGTAGATAGTAATAGTCAAGCTAGGCGTATGATTAAACAAGGTGCTGTTAGAATAGATGATAAGAAATATGATAAAATTAATATAGATATAGATATTGAAGATGGAATGATAGTTAGAGTAGGTAAAAGAAGATTTGCTCGAATAGCTTTGAATTAAATAGAATATAATAATGCACATAACCACTTCTTAACACATAGACTGTTAAGAGGTGGTTATTTTGAATATTACGTTAAAAAGATTATTAGTTACGATATTAATTGTGACTATTCTATTAAGTAGTTTAATAGTCTTTTTAGTAGAATTTGCCTTAAGACCTATTTTATATGAGATTGCTGAACTTAAAGCTTCAAGTTTAGTAACCGAAGCAATTAATCGGGCTGTATATCAAAAATCAACTCAGCTTAATTATGATGATTTAGTTAGGACTAAGACTGATCATCAGGGAAATATTATATTTATGCAGCCTAATCTTCATAAAATAAATCAAGTTTCTTCACAGATTTCTTTACAAATTCAAGAATCTTTACAAAAAATTAAAAAACATAGAGTTCAATTACCAGTTGCTCAGATGTTTGGGATTCAAGTTTTAGCTAATTACGGCCCTAAATTAAATGCTCAAATTGTACCTCATGGCTCATTAAAGACTGATATAGTTGATTACTTTCAACCAGCTGGTATTAATCAGACACGACATAAAATTGATTTAGAAGTGACTACTAGTACTAGAGTAGTAGTACCATTTATAAGTGAAGATATTAAAGTTCAGACTACTATTCCTTTAACTGAGGCAATAATAGTAGGTAGAGTACCAGAAGTTTATGTTGGTTTAGATCAAGGATTAATTAGTAAAGAAAAATAAAAGAAAAGAAATGATTAAGCGGTTTAGCTATAGCTAAGCCGCTTTCCAATTTTTAAAACTATTTATGTGTGTATAAAAAAGAAGTTCAGGATATAATAACAGATACATTAGTTTGGAAATTAGATTATTAGGTAAGGAGGCTGAGTATGTATAAGGGTCACGAAATTATAGATTTGCCAGTTATTAATTTACAAACTGGTAAAGAAGTGGGGAGTGTTGAAGATATCACTTTTGATCCTGAAACTAAAAGTATTACTGGGTTAATAATTGATGGAGGAAGTTGGTTGCAAGGAAAACAGATGATCCCTTATGATGAGTTACATAGCATAGGGGAAGATGCTGTTACTATTGAAGATGAATCAGCAGTAACTAAAAGAGATAAGAATAAAGAATGTTTAAATGGCGCTGCGGGAAGTGTAATTGGCATTAGAGTTGTAACGAATGATGGGAAAGAATTAGGAAATATTGAAGACATTATTTTAGATCCTATTAATGGACAGCTTGATGCTTATGAGCTTACTGATGGTTTAGTTCAAGATATACTGGAAGGGCGAGGATTGCTAAATATTTCTAATGATTTAAAATATGGTGAAGATGTAGTAATCGTTTCAAATTTAGATGATTATCAACAAATAAATAATAGAGAGGAGCAGTTAAAATGAGTATTTTAAGTAAAAGATTTTGGAAAGGAATGGCTGTAGGAGGGATTAGCACATTACTAATAATGGGTATTATAAATGATGTAACTTCTAAAGCAATGAAAGATTCAAATAATGGCTCTCAAAATACAGAAAATAATTTATTTGATAGTCTTGTTCAACAATTAGATAAAAGCTCAGGAAAGTCAGGGGTTTTAAGAGAGGTTAGTGATGGTAATAATAAGCAAACAGAGGTTAATGCATTTAATGAAAAAAAGAAGAATAATCAAAGTAATGGCAGAGAAGATAATGAAAAGTTAATGAAAAAACTTAATTTAATTCAAGAAAGGATGCAGAATTTAAGCCCTGATGATGAATCTTAATAAATTAGGAGTTGATTACCACTGGAAGATAAAGATGTTAAACAAGAAAAAAAGGCATTATTATTATTAATATTAATTGGATTTATCTATTTTTTATATTTATTTAGAATTGTTTTATTACCATTCATTTTGGCTATTTTAATAGTTTATTTAGTAGAACCATTCATTGATTGGTTGGTAAATAAAGGAGTATCACGGAATTTAGCATTAGGCTTAATTCTTATTCTTTTAATTAGTGGAATTTTTATAATTGGTTTTTTTGCTGTGCCACCATTACTTGAAGAGTTAAATACTTTAGCTCAAAGACTGCCTGACTATGGTATAAAAATTCAAGAGATAATTGATAGAATTAATTATAAATATGATAATATTAATCTTCCTCCTACTATTCGTACAATTATTGATAATACTATTAATAGGATTCAAACAGTCATTCTTAGGTTTGTAGAAAAGACTACTGCTGTAATCATTGGAGTTTTATCTAGATTTTTTAGCTTAGTTATGGCTCCAATTTTAGCTTTTTATATGTTAAAGGATATAGAGATGCTTAAGAAAAATTTTTGGTGTTTAATTCCTAAAAAGAATAGAAAAGAAGCTAAACAGTTATTTAAAAAAATAGATGAAGTTTTATTAGGATATGTAAAAGGGCAATTATTAGTTTCGTTATTTGTAGGGTTATTATCAATTACAGGTCTTTATATTTTGAAAGTTAAATTTTATTTAATCATTGGTATTTTTGCTGGTATCATGAATTTAATTCCTTATTTAGGTTCAATTTTTGGAGTACTACCTGCGATTTTTATTGTATCATTTAAATCTATGAAAGCGGTTTTAGGTGTATTGATTCTCTTCACAATTATTCAACAATTAGAAGGAAGTGTTATTTCTCCGAAGATTGTTGGGGATAAAGTAGGTTTGCATCCTATTATTATTATTTTTTCTTTGTTGGTAGGAGGAGAATTATTGGGCATCATTGGCATGTTATTAGCAGTACCTACCGCAGGAGTAATTAAAGTAATTATTAATCATTTTGTTAGTCTAGTAATATAATAAATAGATAGAGGTGAATGTTGACAATATAAGCCTTTTTTAGTATTATATAAATTAAGTATATATAATTTAATAGATGTAAGAGTTTTAACGGTTATGGATGATATATAAGGAGGAAGATTGATTATGACAATGACAAGCAAGGAGATTCGCCAGAAATTTTTAGAGTACTTTGAAAGCAAAGAACATTTAATCTTACCAAGTGCTCCTTTAGTTCCTAAAGATGATCCTACATTACTATGGATTAATGCTGGAATGGCTCCGTTTAAGTCTTATTTTGATGGACGAGCTACTCCACCTAATACTAGAGTATCTAATTCTCAAAAATGTATCCGGACCAATGATATTGAAAATGTGGGAAATACGGCTAGACATCATACATTATTTGAGATGTTAGGAAATTTTTCTTTTGGAGATTACTTTAAAGAAGAGGCTATAAAATGGAGTTATGAATTCTTAACTGAGGAAATGAAATTAGATTCCAGTAAATTTTGGATTTCGATTTATAAAGATGATGAAGAAGCTTTTGATATTTGGGTTAATCAGATCGGAATTCCTAAAGAGAGAGTAGTTAGAATGGGTAAGGATGAAAATTTTTGGGAGATTGGTACTGGACCTTGTGGTCCATGTTCTGAAATTCATTATGATATGGGGGCAGATTTTGGTTGTAGCGATGATTGTAAATTTGGTTGTGAGTGTGATCGCTACAGAGAAGTATGGAATTTAGTTTTTACTCAATATGACCTAACTGATGATGGAGAATATAATCCACTACCCAATAAGAATATAGATACGGGAATGGGATTAGAAAGACTTGCTTCAATAGTACAAGGTGTAGATACTAATTATGAAACAGATTTATTCCAACCGATTACTAATTTCATTGGTGAGCATACAGAATTTGATTATCAGGAAAATGATGATATAACTATGGCTTATCGAGTGATTGCTGATCATATTCGTGGAGTTACATTTGCGATAGGAGATGGAGTCTTACCATCTAATGAAGGTAGAGGTTATGTTATTCGTAGAATCTTAAGAAGAGCAGTTCGTTATGCAAAAAAATTAAATTTAAAAGTTCCTTTCTTACATAAAATTGTACCAGTAATAGTAGATATAATGGGAGATGTTTATCCAGAGATTACTGAGAAGGAGGAACAGATTAAGAAAGTAATAAAGAATGAAGCAATTAGATTCCAAGAGACATTAGATCAAGGAATTCAAATTTTAGAAGAACTAATTGAGGAGTTAGACCAAAATAATCAAGAAATTATACCAGGTGATAAAGTATTTACTCTTTATGATACATATGGATTTCCTAAAGAGTTAACAGAGGAGATTGCAAAAGAACGCGGATATAAGATAGATGAGGCTGGATTTGAATCGGCTATGGCTGAACAGAGGGCTAGGGCAAGAGCAGCGCGGGAGGATCATGAGCAAGACCATGCAGAGACTAAATTATTTAAAGAAATTAGAAATGAAATAAATAAGCCAGAATTTGTAGGTTATACAATGATGGAAAGTAAAGCAGATGTTTTAAAAATAGTAATAGATAATAAAATGGTAAATAGCTTAAAAGCAGGTGAAGAGGGATTAGTAATCTTATCTAAGACTCCTTTTTATGCAGAAAGTGGTGGACAGATAGGAGATCAAGGAGCTCTATTAGGAGATGAATTAACAGCTACTGTAGTTGACACCCAAGAGAAAGCTGAATTAATCATTCATCAAGTAGTAGTAGAAGAAGGAGAATTAGCTTTAGGTACTGAATTAACTGCTAGGGTAAAATCTCAGCGACGAAAAGATATTAGACGAAATCACACTGCTACTCACCTTGTACATGAAGCTTTAAGAGAGACATTAGGGGAGCATGTAGAACAGTCAGGTTCTTTAGTAGAACCTAATCGTTTAAGATTTGATTTTACTCATTTTGAAGCTATTACTGATGAAGAATTAAGAGAAATTGAAGAAAAAGTAAATCAGCAAGTTATGAATAATTTAGAAGTAGAAGTATTAGAAACTACTCTTGAAGAAGCTAAAGAGTTAGGAGCTACAGCTCTTTTTAGTGAAAAATATAGTGAAAATGTAAGGGTAGTTAGGATAGGAGATTATAGTTTAGAATTATGTGGAGGTACTCATGTAGCTGCAACAGGAGAAATCAGCCTTTGTAAAATTGTAAATGAGAGTGGGATTGCAGCTGGAGTTAGGAGAATTGAAGCTGTAACAGGAGAATATGCTATTGATTACATAAATCACAGAGAAAATATACTTAAAGAGGTAGCTACTAAATTAAAAACAAACCCAGATAATCTTATAGAGCGTACAGAGAAATTACAGACTGAAATTAAAGAATTAGAAGGAGAGATTACTGCTTTAAAAGATAAACTGGCTAATTCTCAAGTAGATGATTTAATTTCTAATCAAGAAGAGATTAATGATATTAATGTAATTTTAGAAAAGGTTGAAGGTATGGATGCAGATGGTTTAAGGACTATGGGAGATAATATGAAAACAGAGATTGAATCAGGAGTTATTCTATTAGCTTCTAATTTAGGAGAGAAAGTACTTTTTGTAAGTATAGTAACTCAAGATTTAGTGAATCAAGGCTTTAATGCCGGACAAATTATTGGTGAAGTAGCTAGAGTAGCTGGTGGAGGCGGTGGAGGTCGTCCAGACATGGCACAAGCTGGTGGGAGCCAACCTGAAAAGTTAGATGATGCTTTTGAAAAGGCGCGTGAAATAATAGCTGGTAATTAAATTATTAGGATATAAATTATAAATGATTTTAAGGTGGGAGATATAATGAGTAAAAATGATCGGACTATGATGTTTAAAGTAAAAAAAGAAGATATTAAAGAGGTTTCTGAAGTTTTAGCTGAAGTTTATGAAGCTTTAGCAGAAAAAGGATATAATCCTATTAATCAAATTGTAGGTTATATTTTATCTGGGGACCCGGCTTATATTACTAGTTATCAGAATGCTAGAAGTAAGATTCGAAGGTTTGATAGGGATGAAATTATTGAAGAATTAGTCCGTTCTTATTTAGAGGAGAGGGAAACCGATTAATATTGATATTGGAGTGGATTAGGATGCTAAAGAAGGTTTTCCTATTATTGATTTTATTTTGTTTATTAGGTTCTATGACTGCTTATAGTAATGAGTCTGATAATAACTTTGTATTATTTATTATAGATCAGGTTAGTTTTAAAGAAATTTTGGAGACTCCAACTCCTAATATAGATTATTTAATTAAAAATGGTTCAATAGGTTTAATGAATAGTCGAACTAGTGGTAGTTTAACTCCACCTGATACATATTTGACTATTGGTGCTGGTCGTAGAGCCAATACTGGTGTAGTTGCAAATTACACCTTCAATGTAGATTCTCAATTTTATGGGAAAAGTGTTAATAACGTATATCAAGCTTTGACTGGTAATAAATTAAGTGGAGAAGAAGTAGTTAATATTAGATTTTCAGAGATAATTAAAGATAGCGAATCCGGAGAATATAATGCTCAACCAGGTCTTTTAGGTAAAAAATTAGGTGAAGCAGGAGTGTCGATAGCAGTTGTTGGGAATAGTGATTATCAGAACCAGACTTTGGAACATAAATTAGGTAGAACCATAGGCTTAGTTGGAATTAATCCCAAAGGTAGTATTGGGTTAGGGGATATTGGTCAAAAAAACTTAGTTAGTACTGACCAATATCCTTTTGGTTTTTTAACTAACCAACGATATATAATGAATAAGTTTAATGAATATAAATCTAAAGCTAAACTTATTATAGTTGAATCAGGGGATACTGCGAGAGTAGAATCGGTTCGTTCAGCATTGTTGATTAAACGATTTATCCAATTAAAAAAAGAAACTATACAAAGGGCAGATGAACTATTAGGTAAAGTATTAAATAAAATTAATTTACAAAAAGATCAAATTATGATAGCTACTCCAACGCCTTCTGATAGAGCTCAGAAAGAAGGTAGAAAGTTAACCTTAACCATTTTAGCTGGGAAAGGAGTTGATAGAGGGCTTTTAACTTCATCTACTACTAAACGTTCAGGAATTATTGCTAATGTAGATATAGCTCCTACTATTTTAGACTCCTTAAATGTAAAGAATAAACCGATTCAAATGATAGGTAATCCTATTTACACTATTAGTACATCGCGAGCTTTAATTAATTTAAAAAGATTGAATGACCAGATTATTAAAACATTTACTTGGAGACCAACTCTAATTAAGGGGTTTATTTTATTACAGATAATTATTTTGATTTTAGCTGCTATAATAATTTTATTTAAAAATAGAATCCCTGATTTTTTAAAAAATTTAGTAGAGTACTTTTTAATAGTTTTATTGGTTATTCCATTATTTCTATTATTATCTAAATACTTCATTTCTTTTAGCCTTTATTCAGCTATAGGGTTATTTCTTCTTTTAAGTTTAGGAATAGTTTATTTACTAAAAAGAGTAGTAGCTCATGAAATAGATACTGTCCTAATTATACTTAATCTTATTTCTGGTTTATTAATTTATGATCTTTGGAATGAGGCAGGATTAATTAAGAGGTCTGTTTTAGGATATTCACCGGTAATTGGAGCTAGATTTTATGGAATTGGAAATGAATTTATGGGATTATTGATTGGAACAGTCTTAATTGGAATTACTGGATTATTTGACCGATTTCCTAAGTGGAGCAAGTGGAAAGATTTCATATTACCACTATTATTTATATTAGTAATTCTCACTATTGGTCACCCTAAAATAGGAGCTAATTTTGGAGGGTTATTAACTTCTTTAGCTGCTTTTACCTTTACATATGTTTTGATTAAGGGATATCAATTTAATGTAAAGCAGATATTATTTATAATAATTTTAGTAGGAGTTGCTATTGGAGGTTTAGTTATATATGACACTATAGCATCTAATCGAAGTACTACTCATATTGGAAGAACAGTTTTATTAATTAAGAATGGTGGTTTTTCAGAATTTATACGTATTATTCATAGAAAAGTGAGTATGAATTTAAAATTGTTACAATGGACCATTTGGACCAAAGTTATATTATCATTCATTTTTATTTTAGCTATTCTATTTAAATATCCTGCTGGAGTAGTTAGACAGATTATTGATGATTATTCATTTTTACGTTATGGTTTCAGTGGAGTAATCTGTGGTAGTATAGTTACTATGTTAGTTAATGATTCTGGAGTAGTGGCTACGGCTACCTTATTATTGCCTGCAGTAGTTACATTTGTATATTTAGTAATTAGACGCTTTGAACTATAATATTTAGTTCCTTGATATAAAAAGAATAAGGATAGATGGCCAGAGGGGAGTATGATGGAGGTATATGAGAATATTAGGATTGGACCTTGGAGATAAAAGGATAGGTGTAGCAGTTAGTGATGCTTTAGGATTAACTGCTCAAGGAAAAAAGGTTATCAAGAATACTTCACTAGATGACGTAATAACAGAATTAAAGTCCTTAATTGAGGAGTATACTATTGATAAGATCGTTGTAGGACTACCTAAAAATATGAATGGAACATTAGGTCCAAGAGCTGAAAAGACTTTAGTATTTATAGATTCATTAAAAGAAAAGATAGATCTACCAATTATTACTTGGGATGAAAGATTGTCAACAGCTGCTGCAGAAAGAACTTTAATAGAGGCAGATATTAGTAGAAGAAAAAGAAAAAAAGTAATTGATAAGATGGCAGCAGTGGTCATTTTACAGAACTATTTAGATGGTCAATAGAAATTCCAAAAATATAAACTGAGGTGATATGAATTATGGCTGAAGAGGGAAAGATTAATAAGTTTAATTTGGAAGAAGGAGTTGCTGTTTTAGAAGAGGTTGATGGCACAGAGATTAAATTTTCAATTGAAGATGAATTGGAGATTGAAGGAAATCAATACTTTATTCTAGTTAGGGAAGATGAACTAGATTTAGGAGAAGGTTATGCTCTTAAGTTAACAACGGATGATTCAGGGACAGAAGTATTACTGCCTATTGATAATGAAGAAGAATTAGCAAAAGTTCAAAATGAAATTGAGAGATTATACCAGTAACTAATTCTTTTATAGTTATAGGTATAAAGCCCCCTTCAAATGTAAATAATATAATTACAATCTAATTTAGAGGGGGGCTTTATATGTTGCTAGCAGAGTGCTTTTTAGACAGTCGTTACTTTCGAATAGAGAGTACTACTCATGCTCTCCAGAGAATGAAAGAACGAGCAATTGAAAGCGATGTAGTGACAGGGATTATTCTTAGTTTAGGTGACAAATTGCTGAATTATAATAATTCTGGTGATGAAATAGCAATTGTGGACCAAGAGAATAATCTGGCTGTAATAATTGAAGTGAGAGAATGTAAGGCAGTAGTAATTACAGTGATTGACAGGGCTAATATACATATTAAGGATGGTACATTATTAGAAGAGATTGCTTAAAAATCACTTAAGAATACAGAGAGTTATTTAACTCTCTGTATTCTTTTTTATTTATAGATACCTATCTTTTAATTTGCCAAATGAGATGGAATTGTTTATAATAGGTAAAGAATATTCCTAATGTATCGAGGGTAAAAGAGAGGATGGGAAGTTTGCTAAAAATTAACTCGCACAAAAGACATAATTCAGTCGCTGTAATTGTTATGGTCATTTTTATTCTTTTTTTAGCGAGTATTTCTTATTGGCAAGAAATAACGGGTCCGATTGATAAAAGTGAATTTAATCATTATCAAATTAGAGTAAAACCAGGCTTTAGTAGTAATCAAGTGGCTAATCTTTTAGATAAAAAAGGGTTAATAAGAGATCCATTACTATTTAAAATAATGGCTAAGGTTAAGGGAGTAGAAGCTAAATTACAGACAGGGTACTATAAGTTAGACACTAGCATGTCCATTAATCAAATGCTTGATAAATTAAGTAAAGGTAAAGTCATTATGTATCAATTTTCTATTCCAGAAGGTTTTACAATAGAAGAAATTGCTCAACGAGTAGCTGGGCAGTTTGAATTTAGTGCAGATGAATTTTTAATTACTATGAAAAATTTAGAGATTAAAAATTATCCTTTTTTAAAAGATGTAACAGAAGAGGTAAATTTAAATAATCGTAATTATCTATTAGAAGGATATCTTTTTCCAGAAACTTATCGGATTGCCAAAGGAGCTGAAGTAAAGGTAATTATTAATCAGATGTTAAATGAGTTTAAAGATAAATTGAATCAGAATTTAATATCTAAGATAAAAAAGAGTGATTATAATTTGGATCAAATAATTACTATTGCTTCGTTAATAGAAGCAGAAGCTAAATATGATTCAGAAAGAAGATTAGTTTCAAGTGTAATCTATAATCGGTTGGAAATTGGAATGCCTTTACAAATTGATGCAACAATCCAATATATTATACCAGGGCATAAAGATAAGATATTATATAGTGACTTAACTTTAAAATCACCTTATAATATTTATCAGAACTTAGGTTTGCCACCAGGCCCTATTAATAATCCTGGTTTAGCCTCAATTAAAGCTGCACTTAATCCTGCTGATACGGATTACTTATATTACTTTGCTTTAGATAACGGGGAGCATAAATTTAGTGAAACATATCGGCAGCATATAAGACTACAGAATGAATTAAAATATTAATTTTAGTGTTAATTATTTAAATGAATTATTCAATAGTTTAAAGAGATACTAATTAAAAAGTTAAGGGGTTTAAGTGTTATAAATATTAATAATGTTATTGGGAAGTGAAAATTATGAGTAAAAACATTTTAACTGAGCATATGCAAAAGTATATGGAGGAAATCACATCAAAGCGTAGTGGAGATTTAAAACGGTTAGAAGAAGAGGCCTTAGCTCGAAACATCCCTATAGTTGAGCCTGAGATAGGTGAGTTTTTATCTTTATTAGTTTCTATTCATCAATCAGAAAATATATTAGAATTAGGTACAGCTACAGGTTATTCTACTTTATGGTTAGCTAAGGCTAATCAAGCTAATATAGTAACTATTGAATTAAAAGAACGTGATGCTAAAGTAGCTAGAAAGAATTTTAAAGAGTTAGGTTTAGAAGATAGAGTTGAATTATTAGTAGGAGATGCGATAGAGATAATGCCTACTTTAGAGAAAGAGTTTGACTTAATTTTCATTGATGCTGCTAAAGGTCAATATATGAATTATTTAGAACACTCTTTAGAGTTAGTTGCTGATGGAGGAATAATTGTAGCAGATAATATTTTATTTAAGGGTATGGTTAGTACTGATGAACTAATGCACCCTAGGTATGATACATTAACTTATCGATTACGAGAATATATAAAAGCAGTAATGAATCATTCAAAATTAGATTCATCTATATTACCATTAGGTGATGGACTAGCAGTTAGTTTAAAAAAATAAGGGGGAATAGCGATGAAAATCCCTGAATTATTAGCACCGGCAGGGAACTTAGAAAAGTTAAAGATAGCAGTTTTATATGGAGCAGATGCAGTTTATCTTGGTGGTCAATCATATAGTTTGCGAAAAGCTGCTAATAATTTTACTATAAATGAATTAAAAACAGGTTTATGTTTTGCTCATAAAAGAGGAGTTAAGGTTTATGTGACTATTAATATGATTCCTCACAATGATGATTTATCAGGTCTACCAGAATACATAAAAGAATTAGAAAAATTAGGGATAGATGCAGTAATTGTGGCTGATCCTGGTGTTTTAAGTATTGTCCAGGATGTTGCTCCAAGATTGGAAGTTCATTTAAGTACACAGGCTAATAATGTTAATTGGAAAAGTGTTAAATTTTGGGGAGAACAAGGTGTACAAAGAGTTATTTTAGCTAGAGAATTGAGTCTAGATGAAATTGAAGAGATTAATCAACGAGTAGAGGTTAATACTGAAGCATTTATACATGGAGCTATGTGTATATCATATTCAGGGAGATGTTTATTAAGTAATTATATGATTAATAGAGACGCTAATAGAGGGGAATGTGCTCATTCTTGTCGCTGGAAATATACTTTGATGGAGCAAGAAAGACCAGGAGAATATTATCCTGTCTATGAAGATGATCAAGGGACATATATTTTTAACTCTAAAGATTTATGTATGATAGAGCATATTCCTGAGTTGATGACTACAGGTTTATCTAGCTTAAAGATAGAAGGTCGGATGAAAAGTCTTCATTATGTAGCAACTGTAACTAGAACTTATCGACAAGCATTAGACGAATGGGCTAAAGGTCCTGATAATTATCAATTTAATGAAGAGTGGTTGGTTGAATTAAAAAAGATTAGTCACCGTCATTATACTAAAGGGTTTTATTTTGGACGGCCAGGTCATAAAGAACAGAATTATGATTCATCTGCTTACTATAGAGGATTCGATTTTATGGGGATTGTTCAAGAATATTTACCGGAGACTAATGAAGCAGTAATTGAAGTTAGAAATAAATTTTTTGTTAATGATGTTATAGAAATTTTTGGCCCTAAGACTGAAACGTTTATTGAAGAAATAGAATATATTAAAGATGAAGAAGGAGAGTTTATTCCAGATGCACCTCATCCACATCAGTTAATTACGGTTAAGGTTAAGAATCCAGTGCAGAAATATGATTTAGTAAGAAGGGAGAAAAAAGATTAGGATATGGACACACTTACTATTAAAATTGAAGTTAAAAAATCAGAGATGGCTTTTGTAGATAAAATTTTAAAGGCCTATGAAGGATTAACTATGGTTACTATTATTGGTGGAGAAGAAGGATTAATGGAGCTAGGAGTACCACCTAGTAATAAAGGAGATGTTTTAAAAATCTTGGATGATTTAGCAACTAAAGTACAATTGGAGATTATTAATATAGAAAAATAATATTGTACAGGCACAATCTTTTAAGCCTTCCCATATAAATATAAGTAGAGTATTAATAATATGGGGGTGGTGGCTTAAAAGTGATAATAGGTTTTTTATTTGAACTGAGTAATAGTTTGTTAGATGGGATCATGGTTTTGGTCTCGTATATTACCAATAATAATGTTTTTCCTCATCCTTTAGACCCTGAGGATGAAAGTGAATGTTTAGAAAGATTATCTAAAGGAGAAGACGAAGCGAAAAGAACTTTAATTGAGCATAATTTACGTTTAGTAGCACATATAGTAAAAAAATTTGATAATACTAATGAAGATATTGATGATTTAATTTCTATTGGGTCTATTGGTTTAATTAAAGCTATAAATACTTATGACCCTTCTAAAAATGTGAAATTAGCCACTTATGCTTCACGGTGTATTGAAAATGAAATTTTAATGCATTTTAGACAGAATAAAAAGACTAGAAGAGAAGTATTATTACATGAGCCAATTGGGGCTGATAAAGAAGGAAATGAAATTGCTCTAATTGATATTTTAGGTACAGATTTTGATGCAGTACCTAGTGAAGTAGAATTCACTCTAGATAGAGAGCGGCTATATAAAAAGTTAAATGAATTAACCGAAAGAGAGAAGAAAGTTGTTAAAATGAGATATGGTTTAAATAATGCTAAAAAATTTACTCAACGAGAGATTGCTAGTAGACTTGGTATTTCTCGTTCATATGTATCTAGAATAGAAAAGAAAGCTTTAGAAAAATTATATAAAATTTTTTATCAAGAAGGTTAAATTTTAACCTTCTTTCTTTTTATTTATGACAATAATTCAATTTTTTGAATAAAATTTCATCTTTTTGGTAAACGTATTTATGATATCTCTTAATCTTACTTGAAATTTGTGTAAAATGTGTTATAATCTATACTGTATAACTATATTCTATTGGGGTATGAATAGAGGTAGATAAGATGGGATTAGAGAAAATCATTAGAAATTTACTTTGTCCTGATCTACATCATAATAATATTTATGAAGTTGATTTAGAGTATCTAAAAAGTATAGGAATTGAAGGTTTAATTTGTGATTTAGATAATACTCTATTAGCTTGGAATAATAAAATAATTAGGCCTGAAATAGAAGAATGGATCTTTAAAGTTAAAGAAGCTGGAATTTCTGTTTGCATTCTATCAAATAGTTTACAGTATAGAGTTAGTAAAGTATCAAATTGTTTAGATTTACCAGCTATTTCTAAGGCTTTTAAACCTAGAAAAAGAGCATTTAAGCTAGCAATGAATATACTAGAAGTAAATCCAGAAAAGATTGCTGTAATCGGGGATCAATTGTTTACAGATATTTATGGTGGAAATAGATTAGATTTATTAACTATTTTAGTAGAGCCGATTGCAAAGAAGGAATTAATAAGTACTAAATTGATTAGAATAATAGAAAGAAAAGTTAAAAAATATTTAAAAGAAAACCAATTTATTTAGAAGGAGGCTGAAAGTGAAATGAAGATGAGAACACTTTCAAGATATCATAAATTATTAATATTTTTAATAATTATTCTATTAGTGTCAATATTCATTGAAAAAGAAGGAGTAAAGGCTAGCAGTAATTATGATTCTGTACTAGGAGCAAGAAGTTTAAGATATGGTGATGAAGGAGTAGATGTGGCTGGGTTACAGATTCAATTAAGAGTTTTAGGATATTATGATGGTGGTATAGATGGTCTTTTTGGGAAAGAAACAGTAAAAGCTATCAAAAAGTTTCAAAGCGAAATAAATTTAAAGCCTGATGGAATTGTTGGACAAAAAACTTTTAATTCTTTAGAAATTAATAATTATTTTCTGCAGAATAACTTTTCTAAAAAACAAGTAATGACCCTAGCTAGTGCTATTAATGGAGAAGCTAGGGGAGAATCTTATAGAGGTCAGGTAGCTGTAGGAGCAGTTATTTTAAATAGAGTAGATAGTGATAAATTTCCAAATAGTATTGAAGGAGTTATTTATGACGAAAGACAATTTACTTCTGTAGCAGATGGGCAGATTAAGTTATCTCCTACTGAGACATCTATTAAAGCCGCTGAAGCTGCTTTAATGGGATACGACCCAACTAGTCGTGCTTTATTCTTTTATAATCCTAAAATTGCAACAAAGGTTAAATGGATTTCTTCACGTCCAGTAGTTGTTAAAATCGATAATCATGTTTTTGCTGATTAAAAGGACCTAATTATTAGGTCCTTTTTATTTAATGATAATAACTGACATATATCAGACTTGCAGAAATACTAATTTAATATTACAATATATATAGTTACTTTGTATTTTTTATGATTAATTAATATTGCTTCATTGTAAAATTAACTTGAACTAATAAAAAATTAATAAAAAAATGCCCATAGTGGACCAAACTGTAATATAATTAAATCACCACAAAATAAAAACATTACAGGAGGGTGCACACTATGGACTACTTAAATAATACACCAAAATCTCGAAAAAATAAACACCTAAATGCTTATGAGCGTGGTCAAATTGCATTATTACATTCCGAAGGAATGTCTGCTTATGCTATTGCAAAACGCTTAGGTAGAGCTTCTAATACGATTAGAAACGAGTTAAAGCGTGGCACAGTTTCTCAAATTAAAGGTAATA
>NZ_FUWM01000028.1 GCF_900167185.1 Selenihalanaerobacter shriftii | reverse complement strand
AACTTTAGAGCATCTGCTATTCAAGGAGTAATGGATAGATTAGAGAATAAAGATGTAGGGTTAGTCATTTATGAACCAACTCTAGAGGAAGAAGAGTTTGCAGGTTTTAAAGTAATTACGGATCTAGCAGATTTTAAGAATATGTCAGATCTGATAGTTGCAAATAGAATGAATCAAGAGTTAGAAGATGTTGAAGAGAAGGTATATACCAGAGATCTATATAGAAGAGATTAGCACCTCGGATTAACTTAAATATAATTAACTGGTGCTACTAATTATAATTAGTCAATATACTTTCCAGAGCGACTCTTAAAAACACCGTGGAGCCATGGAGGCTGTAGAAGAATGCTTTTAGCTCTTTGCCTTTAAATTAGAGTACTAATCTTTTCTACTTACTCAGGACTTACTACCATAGCCAGTATTGGTCTGTATACTGGCTATGGTGGAACGGTGTTTTTTGAAAGTGAATGAAGCAGGAGGCGGAATGAACGGCAAGCAGCGGAATTATATTGATGACATATAAGCAACAAACTAACTATTTATCCCATGACATTGACCCACTCAGTGTTATGGGATTTTTGAATTATTATTGACATTATATTTTCTTTGTAATACAATATGTAATACGGAGGTGGTATTATGATTAGTGTAAGGCTATCAAAGGAATTAGAAGAAAAAATCAACTTACTATCTCAACAGGAAGATATAACTAAATCGGATATAGTTAAAGAAGCACTTGAAATGTATATGGAAAAACAAGAACAACAAACGAAACCATATGATTTAGGTGAAGAATTTTTTGGCAAGTATGGTAGTGGCCAGGGAGACCTCTCTACCACATATAAAACGAAAGTGAGAGAAAAAATAAATGAAAAAATGTCTGATTGATGCTGGCCCTCTAATTGCTTTATTTGATAGGGATGACAAGCATCACCAAGTTATTAAAGACTTTTTAAGATCATATGAAGGACGCCTATATACTACCTGGCCAGTCATCACCGAAGTCTTGCATATGCTAAACTTTAACGTTCAAGCACAGATTGATTTTCTAAGATGGATAGAAAGAGATGCATTAAATATAGTTCAACTAACAAAAGCAAACATATCCAGAATTATTAAATTATCAAATAAATACTCAGATGTGCCGATGGACTTTGCAGATGCTACATTAATTATATTGTCAGAGCTAGAAGATATTAAAGAAATTATTTCAATTGACACAGATTTTTATATTTATCGAAATATTAGGAATGAATATATAAGAAACATTTTTGATTATTAACTATTCATTACTTTCTAAAATTGACCTATTCAGTGTTATGGGATTTTTAACATATAGCTAATTATATGGTATAATTGAATTAGAAAGCATTGAGTTAGATGGGTAATATCAATAATCCTCACGATAAATTCTTCAAAGAGACTCTAACTGACTTAGAAACTAGTAAAGACTTTATAAAAAATTATCTTCCATCGGAATTATTGAACATAAAAGTTATCATTCTTCTAAAATAGCATTACAACTTTTAAAATATATGTTAAAGATATGGGAATCAAAATTTCAACAAAGTAAAGATAAATTACCATTAATTATTCCTTTAGTCATCTATCATGGTCAAAAAGAATGGGATATAGATTTAAACTTAGCTGATTTATTAGTAGACGTACCAGAAGTAGTAGCCAAATACGTACCTAATTATCAATATTTACTTTATGATCTATCGAAATATAGTCATGATGAGATAAAAGGTGGAGCTAAATTAAGAATCTTCTTAGAAATTTTAAGAGGAATTTTTAGAGGGGATTTCGTAGAGAGTTTTAAAGAAGCCTTAATAGTTTTAGAAGAATTAGAAGAGAAAGAAAAAGGAATTGAGTATTTTGAAGTTATAGTTCGTTATGTAATGAACGCTAAGGAAGATTTAAGTGTTAACGACTTAGAGAAGGTAACCAAAGAAATATCATCAGAAAGGAGTGAAGAGCTGATGACTATTGCTGAAAGATTAAGAGAAGAGGGTAAAAGAGAGGGTAAAAAAGAAGGGAAAGAAGAGGTAGCAAAAAAATTATTAGAAATGAATTTTAATTTAAAAGAAGTCGAGAAAGCAACTGGCTTATCGAAAGAAAAAATTCTAGAGATAAAGAATAAAACTGTTAATTAAAGATAGAGCTAACAGGAATCTTCCCATAACATTGCTCCACTCAGTGCTATGGGATTTTTGAATTAATAAGAAAAATTTGTTAATTAACATTATCTAGTATATAATAATTAATATAGAATGAATACTGAATAATGGAGGTGGGCTATTATGAATTTCATAAGAAAAATCATTGATAGTAATGAGATAGATAAAATAATAAAATTACCACAGAAATTAAAAAATAAAAGAGTAGAAGTATTGATTTTACCCATTGATGATGATGAGGAAAAAAAAGAAGAATTTAATCCTGAAGATTTTACAAATATATTAGATATAAAAGGTATTGAAACGGAAATAAAAGTTATGAGAGATGAATGGGAGAGGATATAATGCATTTAATTGATACTAATATCCTTATATATCACTTTAATGGAAATATTCCTGATGAATCAGTAACTACAATAAATAAAATTTTTAAGAAGAATTTTAATATTTCAGTAATAACACAAATGGAATTTTTAGGTTTTAGAAAGCATACGAAAGAAAGTTTTAAAAAAGCTAAGCAGTTTTTAGAGTATTGCAATGTTGTTGACCTTGATGATGAAATAGTTAATCTAGTTATAGATATTAGAAGGAATTATAATATTAAGTTACCAGATGCTATTATTGCAGCTACAGCTATATTTAATGATTATAACTTAGTAACTCGTAATATAAAAGATTTTGAAAAATTAAGAATTAGAATATATAATCCTTTTGATATTTGATTAATACATCCCATAACATTGACATGCTCAGTGTTATGGGATTTTTAAATTGTTATTACCCTCTAAAATAGAAAGAGAGTTACCCTGTCTCTTCGCCGACATTTAAAACAGTATCCAAAAAAATTTGTTTTAATCTAGCAGAAAGAAAGTTATCTAATCTTTTGTCAAACTTAAAAACAGCGTCAAATAGAATTTGATGTTTTAAAATACAAATGGAGTTACCCTATTCCTTTGCCGACATTAGAAAAACAGTATTAAATATAATTTGTGAAATGAAAGGAAAAGAGTGTTTTTGTATTAAAACACTCCTTGAATAAAACAAATTATATTTAATTGGTTACTGTTTTTCCAGTCTAAAAGGGATGGGGTAACGATATACACCTTACTATTTTCCCAGTCAAAAAGAAATGAGGTAACGTCAACAAATTATCCCCAACCTATAGCAGGAAAAAGCAGAAACTTTACAGAATAAGTAACTAGATATAAATAATTCTACATAAATTACTAGGAGGCTTTATTTAATGATTACACCATTGATTATGGCTGGCGGAATCGGTAGTAGATTCTGGCCTTTAAGTCGTAAGCACCAACCGAAACAGTTTTTAAATTTAGTTGATGAAGATCAGAGTATGATTCAAGCTACGGTTTCTAGAATTAGTGAATTAGCTTCTCATGAAGATATATTTATTGCTACTAATCAGGATTATGCAACTGATATTCAAATGCAGTTGTCAGAGATTCCTAAAGATAATATAACAATAGAACCTATGGGGAAGAATACGGCTGCGTGTATCGGTTTGGCAGCTTTATATATTGAAAGAAAGGACCCAGAGGCAGTAATGGTAGTCTTACCATCTGATCATCTTATAAAGAATCAAGAAAGATATCTAGAAATAGTAGAAGAAGCAGCGGAAATAGCTAAAATGGAGGATAGATTAGTAACCATTGGTATTAAGCCTAATCATCCAGAAACAGGTTATGGATATATACATTATGATCAAAAAGATAAATTAGAAGGAAATGAAGATATATTTGCAGTTAAAGAATTTACTGAAAAACCTGATCGAAAAACAGCTAAACAGTTTTTAGATCAAGGTACATATCTTTGGAATAGCGGTATGTTTGTTTGGCAGGTTTCTACAATTCGTAAGATGTTTAAGAAGTATATGCCTAAATTACATCAGGCATTAGAGCGAATGAAAGAAGCTATAGGTACTGAGAGTGAGTTTGAAGTATTAACTAAAGAATTTGAAAAGCTAGATAGTATATCCATAGATTATGGAATCATGGAAAAGGCTGATGATATCTATGTAATCCCTGGAGACTTCGGCTGGGATGATGTAGGTAGCTGGCCTGCTTTAGAAAGAGTAAGAGAAGCAGATAAGGCTGGCAATGTTGTCAAAGGTAATCATATTGGTCTTGAAACTAAAAACTCCATTATTCAAGGTAATGGTAAATTAATAACGACTGTTGGTTTAGAAGATGTAGTCATAGTTGACACAGAAGACGCTATTTTAATCTGTGATAAGAAAAAAGCTCAAGATATAAAGAAATTAAGGAAGCAATTGGCAGAATCCGGCTTTGAAAATTGCTTATAAATGTTATACAATAAAGTGAAGTATTATTTTAAATTATGTATGACTAAAAAAACAGATAATATTAGATACAGACTAATTTATAATTATTATATTATCAATAAGCTATTATTTGTTTTTAAGTCTTGTGTCTAGTCTCGTGAGAGTCTTGTATAAAATAATTTAATGTAGGTTTAATCAATAATATTCGATTATCTTTAAGGAGGAGTATATGACTTATGAAAGTAAAAAAAGCAGTAATTCCCGCCGCTGGATTAGGAACTAGATTCCTACCAGCAACTAAAGCACAACCAAAAGAAATGTTACCTATTGTTGATAAACCGACTATTCAATACATAGTCGAAGAAGCAGTAGAAGCAGGTATAGAAGATGTAATTATTATAACAGGTCGTCACAAACGAGCAATCGAGGATCACTTCGATAAATCATTTGAGTTAGAGGTATCCTTAGAAGAACAAGGTAAGCTAGAAAGATTAAAGATAGTTCAAGATATATCTAACCTTGTAGATGTTCATTATGTTCGTCAGAAGGAGCCATTAGGACTAGGACATGCTATCTTATGTGCTAAAACCTTTGTCGGTGATGAACCATTTGCTGTACTATTAGGAGACGACATAGTAAAAGCAGACAAACCAGTAACAAAGCAATTAGTTGAAACCTTCGAAGAAAAAGAATCAACAGTTATTGGTGTACAAGAAGTACCAGATAACTTAGTCCATAAATATGGAATTGTAGACTACTTTAACGGTAAGAATGGAACATATAAAGTCAAAGATTTAGTAGAAAAGCCGAATTTAGAAGAAGCACCATCTAACATAGCTATTCTAGGTCGCTATGTAATAACTCCAGAAATCTTTGATATTCTAGAAAATACAGAGCCAGGAAAAGGCGGCGAAATTCAACTAACCGATGCCCTAAAAACTCTATTAGACCAAGATGACGTATATGCCCATGTCTTCGACGGACGCAGATACGACATCGGTAACAAACAAGGATTTTTAGAAGCCATAGTAGAAATTGCCTTCTCTAGAGATGACATAAGAGAAGACTTCAAAGAATACTTATTAGGTTACTTACAAAAAGAACTCAAAGAAGACGTATATAAAGAAATAGCAGCTACGAAAGAATAACTATTTATGAACCATAATTAATTGATGTTAGATATTCAAGTAGACTACTGAAAGTCGTTTGAAGAATAATAAAAGTTACCCTGTCTCTTTGCTGACATTAGAAAAACAGTATTAAATAAAATTTGTTTTTCAAAGAATAGAAAGGAAGTTACCTAATCTTTTGCCGGACTTAAAAATAGTGTCAAATAAGATTTGTTGATTAAAAATAGAAAGAGAGTTACCCTGTCTCTTCGCCGACATTCAAAACAGTATTCAATATAATTTGTGAAATGAAAGAAAAAGAGTGTTTTTGTATTAAAACACTCCTTGAATGAAACAAATTTTATTGAATTGGTTACTGTTTTGCTAGTCAAGAAGAGATGGGGTGACGTTATTAACGCTACTATGATTACATAGCTATCAATTAATTATCCACACAACTTGGAGGCTGATAAACAAATGTCTTATCAAGAAAGATATCAACAATGGTTACAGAGTGATTACTTTGATGAAGAAACCAAAGATGAGTTACAATCTATTGCTGATAATCAAAAAGAGATCGAAGATAGATTCTATACTGACCTAGAATTCGGTACCGGTGGACTCCGAGGTATTATCGGTGCTGGAACTAATCGAATTAATAAATATACTATTCGAAAAGCAACCCAAGGCTTAGCTAATTACATATTAAATCAGGGAGATCAAGCTAAAAAGCAAGGTGTATCTATTGCCCATGACTCTAGATTTAAGTCTAGAGAATTTGCTTTAGAAGCAGCATCAGTCTTAAATGGAAATGGAATTAAGACTTATTTATTTAATGAATTAAAGCCTACGCCGGAATTATCTTTTGCTGTTAGAGAATTAAAAGCCATAGCAGGGATAGTTATTACAGCTAGCCATAATCCTCCGGAGTATAATGGTTATAAGGTATACTGGAGCGATGGAGGACAGATAGTTCCTAAACGGGCAGAGAAGATTATTACTGAGATAAAAGAAATTAAAGATTTTTCTAAAGTGAAGAGAATAGAAAGAGATGAGGCAGAGGAGAAGGATTTATTTAAGATTATTAGTGATGAGATTGAAGATAAGTACATAGCCAAGATCAAAAAATTAGTAATTAATCCAGAAATAATTTCAAAAATTGATGATAACTTTAATATTATATATACTCCATTACACGGAAGTGGAAATAAGCCAGTAAGAAGATCTTTAAAAGAAATAGGTTTTAGCAATGTCCGTGTAGTTGAAGAGCAAGAGGAACCAGACCCTAATTTCTCTACAGTAGATTATCCTAATCCGGAAGCGATAGAAGTCTTTGATTTAGCATTAGATATGGCTGAAAAAGAAGACGCAGACTTAATAATGGGTACTGATCCGGATGCTGATCGATTAGGAATTCTAATAAAAGATGAGAATGAAGGATATATATCATTAACTGGAAATCAGATAGGAGTTTTATTAGCTAATTATATTTTATTTCAAAAACAAACAAAAGGTAATCTAACTGATAACGGAATAATAGTAAAGACCATAGTAACAACTGAAATGGTAAGAAAGATAGCTATCGATTATGGAGTAGAGTTAGTAGACACTTTAACAGGATTTAAATTTATTGGAGAGAAGATTAGAGAGTTTGAAGAAAGAGGAGAGAAAGATTTTATTCTTGGCTTTGAAGAGAGTTATGGTTATTTAGTTGATACCTTTGTTAGAGATAAAGATGCCGTTATAGCAGCTGCTTTAGTGGCTGAGATGACCGCTTACTATAAGGAACAAGGCTTAACCCTTAAAGGGCAACTAACACGGCTTATGGACAAGTATGGCTATTATTTAGAGGATTTGGAGTCTATTGTACTTAAAGGAAAGACTGGTCAAGAGAAGATAGAAAAGATTTTAAGTACTTTACGCGATCAAAATCCTGAAGAAATTGCTAATAAGACAGTTACTAGAGTTAAAGATTACTTAACAGGCAAAGATTATGATTTAGAAGGAAATAAGGAAGCGGAATTAGATTTACCAGAAGCTAATGTGCTTCAGTTTACTTTAGAAGATAATAGTGTTATAACTGTTCGACCTTCAGGAACAGAGCCTAAGGTTAAGATGTACCTTACAGTAGCAGGTGATAGCCAAGAGGATTCTGAAAATAAGTTAGAAAGATTGAAGGGTGAATTTTTAAATATGGTACAAGAGATTATAAATTAATTTTAGGAGGAGAATATCACTTATGGAAAAACCACAACCTAATCGAGAACCACATTATGATGATTATTATGAAATAGATTTAAGGGAATACATAACATTATTATGGGAAGGAAAAGCATTAATCATTGGCTTATTTATAGTAGCAGTTTTAGCAGCCGGTATTATTAGTCAATATTTTATAGCTCCTGTATATCAAACAGAAGCTCAAATGTTAGCTCCTACCTTTAATTTATCAAATGAAAAACAGTTAGATAGTGATGATTATTTGAGTTTTTTAAAGAGTCCTAAATTAGGTCAGAAGGTAATTAATAAATTTAAATTGGATAAAGATAAAGAAAATTTTACTGTTGAAAATTTAAATAAAATGTTAAGTGTGTCATCTAAGAAAGATTCAAATTTAGTAACAGTTACTCTGGAAAGTAATGACCCACAGTTAGCCAAGAAGATACTTAGCTACTGGATAAAGCTATTCCAGCAAAATGTAGATGAATTTATAGAAAATCATAATAATTCATATTTTAGAAATTTAAAACAAAATATGGAGAGTAGTAAAGAAGAATATAATACTGCTTTAAATAAATGGACTTCTTTTAATCAAAAGGTTAATTTAAATTTATTAACTTCTCAACTTCAAGAAAGAGAAAGTAGATTAAGTACTTTTGAAATAAAGAAATCTGATTTGCAGAATAATATAGAAAAATTAACGGCAGGATACAAAGAAATTCAGCAGATGATAAATAATACAGATAAGTTTATAGTTACTAGAGAACAAATAAGTGATAGTAGTTTAAGGAAGTTAAAAGCAATCATTAATGATGAAGATATTCTAGAAAACTTAATTACTGAAAATGAAAGCTTAAGTCCTCAGTATTCTAATTTAATGAATATCAAAAATAAGATTCAACAAAAACTTACCACTAATAAAGCAGAATTAAACTCTTTAACAAATGAAATTGATAAATTACAGAAAGAAATACCTAAATTACAGTCTAAAGTGGCTCAATATCAAAAGCAAAAGGGTTTATTAAAGGATAAATTAAATATGACTAGACAAAATTACCAAGAAGGACAACTAGCTTATAATCAAGCTATGAGGGAACTTAGTCAAAAAAATTATCAGATTGACATAGTAAAACAGACAATCGTTCCTGAAAACCCTATTAGTCCAAATAAAAAATTAAATGTGGCTATAGCAGGTGTTTTAGCTTTAATGTTAGGAGTCTTTATAGTATTCTTTAAAGAATTTATGGCCGAAGAAAGTATAGTAGAAACTACTTCTAAAAAAGCATAAATAGTAAAAGTCTAAATATTTAATTGGAACTTAAGTATACATGAAGTAGGTGTTGGAATCTATATACAAACATCTGCTTCTTTTTATTTTGTTTATTTGATAGATAAAAATCTATGAACAATTATTAAATTACACCAGTTAGTGTATAATAAAATCAGAAATTCATTTGGAGATGATGTAAATGTCCTATGTTGATGCCCTTACAGATTATGTGCCAAGCAAGATCTATAAACGAGGTAAAAAATATTATGAAACGAATAAAATCCTTGATTATGATATTTCTGATGGAGGTAATAAAAAGTTCTCTCTTACAGCAGAAGTAAAAGGAACTTATAATTATCAAGTTGAGATTGATTTATCATTGGAAGGAGATGAAATCCATTTTGAGAATGATTGTACTTGTCCCTATGACTGGGGATCTATTTGTAAACACGAGGTAGCTGTATTATATAAATTTTTAAATGAAGATTATCATCTCCTTGGTCTACCGGTTAATGATTTTAATAGCTTTACAAAATTAGAAGAATTAAGTGAAAGTGTTCAAACTACAAAAAATATTCCTCTACAGTATTATATTAAAGGGTTAGCAATTGATGCAATGGTTAATTTTAAACTTACCTTAGACTCTCCTAACTGTCCAATTAATAAATTAGATTCTATAATTGATTATATTCAGGCTTCTTATGCTTATCAGAATTTAGATCAAATAGTGTCTGGATTAAGTCATAATGATATAGTTAATATAGAATATTTAAGTAATACAGAAACCAGTAAGAGTCAAACGCCAGGTGCTCTACTTTTTCCTAAAAGCCAGGCTAATTTTAATTTCTTATTAAGGTTAATGACAGAGAATGAAGTTTACTTAGATGAAACTAAAAAAAGGGTAAAAAAAGGTGAAGTCATATATCCTGATTTAATTTTAGAAGGGAATTTAGATCAAGTAGAAATTAAGACCAAAAAATTCGATTATCCTATTTATGAAGGGGATCTTCATCAAGAAAGTCGTCTACAGTGGACAGTAATTGACTCTCAGGTTCATCCCCTTGAATTTAATTCTATTGAGCAGATTCCAGATAATATTCTAATCCCTAAGGAGAAACAAGGTGAATTTCTCTTTGAAATCTTACCTTCTCTTAAAGAAGAGTTAGAGTTAGAGATTGATGAAGAATTAGAAGGTTATCAATTAAATTCAAAACCACCTGAGATTAAAGTAAAGTTTGACTATCAAGATAATAATATATTATCTTACTCAGAGGTTAAATTAGGGGATGAGGTTTATGAAAATTCAGAGATTTTAGGTTTTGATTCTAATAATAAATGTTATACTCAAATGGAGGATGATCCTAAAGAGTGGTTTAGTTTAGATACTAAGCCTATAGAGAACTTGATAAATTACTTAGAAGATTATGAGTTTCATGTTTCCCCTAACAATTTTAATATTAAAGATGAGAGTGATATTCAAGAATTTATTACTGAAGGGATAGATAATTTACCAACTGAGTGGGATGTAGAGACTACTACTGCTTTTGATGAAGTAGAGGTAAAACCTGTAGAGCTTGAGCCGATAGTTGAATTAAAAGATGATGATGAAGATGGAACTATAGATTGGTTTGAATTTAAAGTAAAATATAATCTTGGTGGAGAGACTTATACTTATCAAGAGCTTAAGAAGCTCTTACGTCAAAATAAGGCTGGAGATAATTATTTACGAGTTGGGAATCAATATTTAATCTTAGAAGATGATAAACAGGAGCAAGAGATTAATCAGCTACTTGAGTTAGCAGAAAGCCAAGGAGACGCCAGTTATCGTAGTAGCTATTATAACTTGCTTTATTATCGTAATTTAATAGAGGAAACTGGTATTAATTTTGTTGGTAATCAGGTTTATAATGAATTAAATGAAGATATTACTGCTGATAACCTAATTAAAGAAGTTGATATTCCTATAAAAGCAAAAGATATTTTAAGGGATTATCAAAAACAAGGTTACTATTGGTTACGTTTCCTAAATAAATATCATTTTGGTGGAATTCTAGCTGATGATATGGGATTAGGTAAGACTTTACAAACTCTGACTTTATTAAAGAGTTTATCATTAAATAAGCCAGCTTTAATCATCTGTCCTCGCACATTGATCTATAATTGGAGTGAGGAAATTAAAAAATTCTTTCCTCAATTTGAACATTTAGTCTACTACGGGTCTCCAACAGATAGAGAGGAGATGAGACAAAACTTTAATCAATATCAAGTGCTCATCACTTCATATTCAATTATTAGCCGTGATTATTTAGATTTAGAAGATTTTTCATTCTCCTATGTTGTCTTAGATGAGGCACATCATATTAAGAATCGTCGTACTAAAAGAGCTAAAGGAGTCAAGATGATTAAAGCTAAGAATAGATTGGCTCTAACCGGAACTCCAATTGAGAACTCTTTAGAAGAGCTATGGTCTATTTTTGACTTTTTAATGCCAGGATATTTAGGAAATTATAAAGAATTCAGACGTAAGTACTTAAAGCCTATTAATCAAGAGAATAATCAAGAAGAATTATTAGAATTAAAAGAAAGAATTGCTCCTTTTATTTTACGTCGCAAAAAAGAAGAGGTTCTTACTGAATTACCTGATAAAATCATTAATATTCAACCAGTACAGATGTCCAAGGGGCAAGAAGATACATATCGATTAATCTTAAAAGAGGTTAAAGAGAATTTAGTAAAAACAGTTGAGGAACGAGGATTTAATCGTTCCCAAATTAATATTTTAGTAGCATTAACTAAATTAAGACAGGTCTGTGATCATCCTCGCTTAATCCTTGATGATTCTGATAAAAAACTAAGCTCTGGTAAATTAGATGTCTTATTGGAGATAGTACAAGATGCTATCGCAGGTGGTCATAAGCTAATCGTCTTCAGCCAATTTGTTAAGATGCTAAAATTAATTAAGAATAGGTTTAAAAAGAATGGAATAGAATTTGAATATTTAGATGGAAGCACTAGAAATCGTATGGAACGAGTAAATCGTTTTAATCAATCTTCAGATGTAAATGCATTCTTAATTAGCTTAAAAGCCGGAGGTACTGGATTAAACTTAACATCAGCTGATATTGTAATCCATGTTGACCCCTGGTGGAATCCTATGGTAGAAAGGCAAGCTACAGATCGAGCTCATCGAATTGGACAAGAGAACCAAGTAATAGTTTATAAATTGATTACTACTGGTACTGTAGAAGAGAAAATTTTAAAACTACAAAAGAGAAAAGAAGCTATTTTTGAGAACGTAATTGAAAATAATAGCAACCCTATGGATGAAATTAGTTGGCAAGATATTCAGGAGTTATTAGAATATGATTAGACTTAAAGTATTAATTAACAAGAAAAATTTGTTAACTAATATAATCTATTATATAATAATTACAAGAGGTGGTAATATGCGAAAGATATCCTTTAAGGAATATAATATAAAACGAAAAAAAGCTAAATTGGATTTTTTAAAGATAAGAGATAATCTTGAACAAAAGCCTGATAAAGGATTAAGAACAAGGGATGAAAGTAAACAGAATGCATTATATCAAGCTGCTATCAATAAACGGAATAGACTTATGCAAGAAGGCATTTTAGAGAAAGTAGGAGAAAGGAAATATAAAATTAATTTTTGAAAGGAGAGTCAATTTTGAATCTTAAGCAATTTAAGACTAAAATACAGAAGATCATAAATTCAGATAGAGATGACTTATTTAAAAAAATAGGTATTATAGCAGTAATAACCAAAGTATTAGAAGAATTAAATGTTAAACCAGTAATAGTTGGTGGTCAAGCAGTAGAATTTTATACTGTTGGTGGTTATACCACTATGGATATAGATTTAGTTTGTGCAGCTTCAGTTTCTGCAATAGATGAATTATTGAAACCATTAGGTTTTAAAAAAAATCATAAATATTGGGAGTTACCTGGTACAGGAATAGTAGTTGAAACACCTTCTAGTTATTTAGAAGGGAGTTGGGAGAAAGTAGCTGAGGTTGAAATAGATAATGGTTTAATTGCCTATATAATTGGGATTGAAGATATAATTATAGATCGTTTAAATAGATATAAGTATTGGCAAGTTCATTCTGATCAAGAGTGGATTATTGGTATGTTAGCTATGAACCACGATGATATTGATTGGGATTATCTTTTTGAAGAAGCAAAGAAAGCTAGGGTATTAAAAGAATTAGACAGATTTAAAAAAGAAGCTAATTATTAATAATTATGGAATCCTAGTTAACAAGATAATTTTATTATTAATGAAGAAGAGCCAAAAAGTTAAAGCTCTTCTCCAACATATGATCTTAGAACCTCAACCTCTTCTCCGGTCTTATAATAATCTCTATTAAAATTAATTTTATTTGTTAGGGTATTTTAGATAAATCATCGTAAATGTATCATTTACAATAAAACTGAATATAATATAAATATAAATATTTTATTGATGCATAATTCCATATATGTTATAATTAAAGGAAGAATCATAATGTCTTGATTTTAACTATTGTCTACAAACTGTATAAGGAGGTGTTTATAAATGTCTAAATTTAATAAATTAGTAGGAGCTAGAATTCAAGATCAATTAGATAAAATTGAATGGAGCCAGGCTCAATTAGCAGAAAAATTAGATACTTCTCGTCAAGTTATAAATAAAATTATTCATGGCAGAAAAAATATTACGATCCAAGAAGTTAAGTCTATTGCTAATATTTTAAATGTAGACTTACAGCAACTGATTCAACCATTTGATAAAGAAGAAGATAAGGAACCAATTATTACTTTTATGGGTGAAGTAAATTCTAAAGGAGCTAAGAAAGGATTACAACATGCACAGAATATTATGGATTTAGTAATTTTCCATCGTGATATAAAAGATAATCATCAAAAATTATTCTCTAATTGATTGCTTTAGAAGGAGGTTTGGTTATAGATGCGATTATTAGAAGAAATTATCAAAAATATACGATCTGATTTATATAAAGAGATAAAAAAAGAAGCTTTATATGTGTTAGATGAGTTTGCCGGTGCTAATGATAAAGCTTTAAAAGATAATATATTTAGATTAATAGAGGAAGAAAAAAAGGTTGATTTATTACGTTTTCCTATTGAAGATGATGATCTTTGTGGTTTTATTTGTCAGCATAGAGGACAAACATTTATCTATATTAATACTTATCTTCCTTATGAAAAACAGATTTTTGCTGCTGCTCATGAATTATATCATTTACACAATAATGGAAAAAGAGAATTATTACATCGTATTACTCTTGAAGAAAAAGCAGAAATAAATTTAGGAGAAAGTAAAGCAAATTTATTTGCAGCTTTATTATTAGTTCCTGATTCATCTTTGGAAGAGGAGTTAAAGTTATTAAAAGTAAATAAAGCTTCAAACTTAGACCTTTTAAAGATAATTAAACTAATGGACACTTTTGCAGTTCCATATAAAACAATTATTCTGCGTTTATATGAACTTGAGTTAATCAATGAGGAAGAAACAAAGGAATGGTTAGCTATTTCCGATAGAAATCCTAAAGAAGGAGTTTTATATCATATAAACAAACACCAAATTGGAATCAAGTGGCAAAGAAGGACTAGAGAAGTTAAGTATAGTAATCTCAAAGCACTTATACTAGATAACGATTTAGCTGAGTTATTACCTAAAAAGAGAATAGAAAAGGATTTAGGCTTTATAGGTGATAAAAATGAAAGATGATTATTTGAAAATTGCTTGTTTAGATACAGATGCGATAATTAAAATGAGTATGAATAGTTCAAGTTTATTAAAAAAGTTAGTTAGTATTTTTAGTAAGTGTTATTTACATGAAAGGGTTTATCAAGAAATTCAGTGGCCAGAAGAAACAGTTAAAAAATTAGATGAATTAATTGATACAGGAGAAATAGTACTATTAACAGATAAAGAATTATTAGAAAAAATAGAGATAAAAGAATTTTACCTTGATTCATTAAAGCAGGTTTGTAATATATTTGGAGTTAATTATTATAATAAATATTATTATGAACTTGAAAGTTTAGGTGTGAATAAGGATTTTTTAGAAAAAGTAGCCAACATTGATAGTGAATTAGATGATATTGGTGAGATCAAAACTCTACATATGATTGTTTTATTGAGGGATATTGAGAGTAAACAGATTAATTATTTTATTTCTGATGATAGAAGAGCTAGAAATTCTATAGTTTTAAATTATGGACAAGCACTTAAAGAACAAAAATTGAAAGGAATTAGTGTAATGGGAGCATTATATCTACTTCAAAAAAAGGGGTTAAGTAAAAATAAAATATTAGAATATATTGAGAAATTACCTTTTGAAGAAACAAAAGTATATAATTTAAAGCAGAATCTTATTAAATTAAGTAATTTAGAAATTGTTGAAAAGTTATATCAAGGACAAATCAAATTGATTCTAGATGGAAATCTTATGCTCGATAAAGAATATTAATAATTTTATCTAAAATGCCTCAAGAAAACTTTATATTAAAACATGATAAGGTTAAAGAAAAGCCAAAAAGTTAAAGCTCTTCTCCAATATATGACCTTAGAACCTCAACCTCTCCTTCGATCTTATATTCATCTAATACAGCAGGAATCAATATAGTCTCCCCACCTTTAATATTTACCTTACCATTTTCATAGTTAATGATACCTTTACCATCTAAACAGAGCAATACTTCAAATCTCTTTCCCTGCGGTTGAGCACTAAAACTATCTTCAACCAATAATTTTTCGCAAGTAAAGTATTCGCAGGTAGTTAGAATCTTTCGTTGATATTTGTTATTCTCATATTTAACACTTTGACTCTTCTTATAATCATCTCTATTAAAATCAACTACATCTAATGCCTCTTTAATATGAAGTTTACGAGGTTGTCCATCATCTCCAACTCTATTCCAGTCAAATACTCGATAAGTAGTATCAGAATTTTGTTGAATCTCAGCAAGTAGGACTCCTTCTTTAATGGAGTGAATTGTACCAGTAGGAATAAAAAGGATATCGCCTTTCTTAACTTTGATCCTATTCAATTTATCAACTAAGCTTCCATCTTCAATGCTAACTTTAAATTCTTCTTTAGTGACTCCGGGTTTTAAGCCATAGATAAGCTCAGCACCTGGCTCAGCATCGAGAATATACCACATTTCTGTCTTACCTAACTCTCCATCTTCATGCTCAGCAGCATATTCATCATCGGGATGGACTTGTACAGATAGTTTATCATTAGCATCTAAAATTTTAATTAATAATGGGAAACGATCGTGGTCCTCTTCCTTAATTCTTGTCCCCATTATTTCAATCCAATATTTATTGATTAATTCAGTTAAGCTCTTATCTTTAAACCTACCATTGTTGACAATACTAGTACCATTTTTATGAGCTGCTAACTCCCAGCTTTCACCGATTTTATTCTTTGGCAGATTTCTATTAAAATAAGTGGCTATATTATTACCACCCCAAATTTTCTCTTTATAGATTGGTTTAAATTTTAGTGGATAGAACATTATCTCGACTCCTTTCTTTATATTTAGTATTAATAGAAATTTAATATTAATAAGAAAGATATATAATTAAGCTTTAAATATATTTAATTGATATAAGCTACTTTAAAATGCACTGATTTAAACTTATATTTCTAGCTATTCATACCTATTTCCTTGATTTATTAATAGTAAATTGATATAACCTTCAAACAAGAAAAATTTGTTAACTAATATAATCTATTATATAATAAATTATAATAGATAGAGGAGGTGCTTTAACCATGAAAGATAAACTAAACTTAAGTATTAGTAAAGAAAAAATCGAGTTAATAATAGAACACTTGATAGCAGAAGTATCTCCAGTATTAATCTATCTATTTGGTTCAGTCTCTAAAGGAGTTTTAAGACCAGATAGTGATATTGATATTGCTTTTTTATCAGAGGTAGAATTAGATGAATATGAAGTGTTTTTATTAGCTCAAAGATTAGCAGATAAAATAGATAGAGATGTTGACTTAATAGATATTAAACGGGCTTCAACTGTATTAAAAGCTCAAATTATACAAGGAGCTTTAATCTATAATGGTGATAATTTAAAGAAGATGAATTTTGAGCTTCAAACTATGAAGAAATATGCTAAATTAAATGAAGAGAGAGTAGAGATAATAAGTAAAATCAAAAGAGGTGTTACTAATGATCGATGATGTATTAATTAATAAAAATGAAACTATAAAGAGGTGCATAAGTAGAGTTAATGAAGAGTATCAAAATAATCCTGAAAATTTAAGGAATTATACAAAACAAGATTCAATTATACTAAATATTCAAAGGTTATGTGAGGCAGCTATCGATATTGCCATGCATGTTGTAGCTGAATTAGAACTTGGGGTTCCTCAAAATAGTAGAGATGCATTCGAGATGTTAAATCAATACCAAATAATTGATTCTGAAATGACAGATAACTTAAAAGCAATGGTTGGGTTTAGAAATATAGCAGTTCATGATTATCAAAAATTAAATTTAAAGATTGTGCAATCAATTATAGAAAATGAAATTAAGAATATATCAATGTTTTCTAGAATTATTTTAGATTTTAATAAAGAAGAGCTCAAAAGTTAAAGGTCCTCTCTAACATAATCTATTTCCCTCTATCTATTTCCTTGATTTACTAATATAAAATTACTCATCTTGTTTGTTAATTAACATACTTTAAGGTATAATTATAATAGAGATAGATATAGCATTAAATACATTTAAAAAACATCGGAGGGGTAAGTTTGCCTAAAATAGAGAGAAATATTAATCCATTATTGATCGTAGGTGTTATCTTCTTAATAGTCTTTTCAGGGACATTTATCTTTAAATTTAAGAATCAAGAAATTGAGTCTAATTCTGAATATAACTTAAATAAGTTAGAAAAAGAAGCTAAAGAGAAATATTATCAGGGAGAATATCAAGCTAGTATTAAGCTTTATCAAAAGATTATAGATGAGCATTCTAAAGAGTTAAAGGTTCATAAAGATTTAGCAGTAGTTTATGAAACCACTGGGAATTATCAAGCGGCCATTAATCATTATCAAGAAGTAATTTCTATAAATTCTAAAGAGTATTCGGTTTATTATAATTTAGGTGAGCTTTATTATAATTTAAATCGTTATCAAAAAGCATTGCCTAATTTTAAAAAAGCAACTAAATATTTAGAAGATAAAGAGATATTAAAATCAACTTATCTCTATTTAGCTAAAATTTATGAGCAGCAGATGAAGTATGAGTTAGCCTTAGATGCTGTTAATAAAGCTTTAGAGATAGATTCTAATTCTGCCTTAGCATATTATTATTTAGGACAGATTAGAGATGTTTTAGGCAAAAGGGAAGCAGCTATCATTGCTTATAAGCAAGTTATTAAAAAAGACGGTAGCTTTGAAAATGTTCATTTTAATTTAGCTGAGGATTACTTTAAGTTAAAGAAATATCAAATAGCGCTTAGAAAATATAAGAAAGTTTTAGCTCAATATCCTAGTAATTCATTGGCTCAGAAACGTTTAGAAAGCATAAAACAATTAAAGCCTGAATTATTTAGGCCACCAAAGAAAGAGGAAGAAGATAAGCCAGAGGAAGAAGAAAGTGTTTTAGATAAGGAAGTTAACTTTGCTGAAATCAAATCAGTACCAGGTAAGGAAGATTTAAAGAAAGTCAAGATAGGTTTAGCTACCAACAGAAATTACTTAGCTTTTAGAGCTGATTCTAAGTTTATAATTAAGGCTAAGGATAAGAATAAGGTATTATTTACAGGTGCTGCTAAGGAACCATGGCAGTTAGAGATGACTAAAAAAGGGAAGATTAAGCTTTTAGATAAAGATGGAGATTTAGAAAAAGAGTTTGAAGAGTCAATAATGATTGAAACTACTGATGATGTAGCCCCAATATTACTTCATGATATCAAGTATGGTCAAGGATATTATTGGGCTGGAAAAGAAGATAGACAGTACCGTGGTAAGATAGAGATTAAACCAGGAGAATCATCTTTTACAGTAATTAATCATGTGAATATGGCTGGTTATCTTTATTCAGTAGTGCCTTCTGAGATGTGGGCTAGTTGGCCAGTAGAGGCTCTACAAGTGCAAGCAGTAGCAGCTAGAAGCTATACATTATTCCACTTAGGTAAGCATGGGAATGAAGGATATGATCTCTGTTCAACAGTCCATTGTGCATCTTATAAAGGGATAACTCGTGAATACCCTAAATCTACTAAAGCGGTTAACGAAACTATAGGTGAAGTTCTAACTTATAATGGTAAGCCAATTAATGCAGTTTATAGTGCTAACTCCGGTGGTCATACTGAAAGTAGTGCGGATGTTTGGGGTGGTAAAGTACCTTATCTACAAGGTGTAACAACGACTTTGACTTCAACAAAAGAGTCAAAAGAGAAAACAGAGAAATTAAGTGAGTTTAAAGAAACTTTCCCATTATCACCTTATGAGTTGCAGAGTTGGTTGAGGAAATACCCAGAATCTTACTCAGCTAAAAGAAGTTATGGTCGATCTAATCGTTATCGTTGGCAACGAATAATTGATGCTAAAGAGATTGCTTCTAAATTAGATATCGGCAAAATCAAGAAAATAGTACCGGTATCGAGAGCAGAAGGCGGTACAGTTAAAGCCTTAAGGATTGTAGGAACTGAAGGTGAAGAAGTTATAGAGAGAGGATTACGCTCCTTCTTTAATGGGTTAAGAAGTAGCCGATTCTTTATTATCACCAGATATGGTAATGATGGATTACCTGAACAATTCCTCTTTTATGGAGGGGGCTGGGGCCATAATGTCGGCATGGATCAAGTAGCTACAGCCCATATGGCTAAGGCAGGATATAGTTATGATCAGATACTATTACACTTTTATACTGATGTTAAATTAACAAAAGAATACTAAATTCAATTTAGCCGATAGTCTACAATGAAGTAGGCTGTCGGTTTTTTCTATTTATTATGCTTTTTTAATTTAGTTTTTTAAAAAGATATAATATAAGTAATTACTTATATTATTATTATAAAATATAACATTTCATAATAGCTGATAAAAAGAATGTAGATAAAATAATAATTAATTTTTAATATAAACTAAATCATCATATTTTGTTATTAAATAGGATAATTTTGCGGAAATTACTTTTAGAAAATAGGCTGGTAATCATGATTATTTGAGATTTTTTTGAGAATCGCATGTTATAATTAGTTGTTAGTTTTAAATGGCTAACATCAAATGATTATGATTGGGAGTTGAGTAACGAAAGTTTTAAATCTTAATAAAGCTACAATGTCTTGTGGTTATATTATTATATTTAAACAATATTGTTTAAATATAATAATGAATAACATAAGCGAGGGGGGTGATAGATATGAGATATAAGAAGAAAAATAGTTGGTTGCCAAGTATAATAATAGCATTGCTTATAATTTCATTACCACCAGCATTTATGTATATTAAGTCGTTAAGTGATAGTGATAATGTTGAAGAGGTAAGAAAGAAGATGAAGAAGCATCTTTATGAAAAATATGGAGAAGAATTTGTAGTAGATAGAATAGGGACGCAAACAGCAGATGGAGACACTGACTATGTAGCACGTATATATCCAAAGTCGATTGTAGGAACAATTAAAGAAGGAGATCCCTATTATTATGCGAAGGCAGGAGCAGATAAAGAGCCTTTTGGTGGAGTAGGAGCAGTAGGGGATGGATATGAGATAGTCCAACTTAATATCGAAGCTGAAAAGTATCTAATGCAGAAAGCAAAACAGATTTTTGGTAATAGGATAAAATTAAAAACGGATGTTAAATATGAAAAACGAAAAGAAGGTAATGATTATTTTTCGTGGCAACTTGTTACTGGTTTTAAAGAGTTACTAAATAAAGCGAATACTGACCCTGAAAATCATAGGATACAATTAGAGTTATATTTATATATATTTGACCGAATAGATAATGAAGAGGAGAAAGAAAAAAGACGGAATCAGATATTTGATTTTGTGCAGTATTTGAAGGATGAAGGGTTGTTTGAGTATCTAGAAATGAGAATAGTTATAGTAGATGAAAGAGTCTTAGCAGATAGTTATGATGACTTTAAATGGGAGATAGAAGATACTTATAAAGTAAGAAAATATATAGAAGATGAGGATGTAACAGTAAAACTTCCACCAATGGAATTAAGAAAGCAGATGTCAAGGCAGTTGCAGAAAGAAGCAAGTGGGATGAGTGAAGAAGAATTATTAAAAAATATGCAAAAAATAAGTAAATCGGAATTAAATTATAAGGAAATAGGGAAATGGAATGGTCAATATCTTTCAAGAATTTATTCACCTGGAATTATAAAAGAAAGGTATACTTCAACATATAATCAAAATTCTGATATAGTAAGGTATTTTGAAAATATTGATGATGTTGGATTAGCACCAATTCTAAATTATGTTTATGAATAAAAGGAGGCTAAAAATGGGTAATAAGCAGATAACTCATAAAGAATTATTAACTTTCAGTAATTTAACAAATTTAGAATGGGAATTTGTTGATTTAGCGGCTATTAAAGAGGGAGACTATGATACAGGTCAAGGAACAATGAAAGGTATGTCAACCCAACTAAACGACCTGTTAGATCCAGAAGTGTTTGTAAGAGGATACGAAGACCCAGAAACAAAGAATGATCCAATCTATGTCTATGGTGAAGGAGAAGAGGGTAAAGCTAAATTACGAATGAATGCCGGAATAGCCATGGAATATTTAGAGAAATGGCAAAGATGGCAGAATACGAAAGATACAGACAACAAAGAAGGTACTGACGAAGGTAGCTTTCTAGGAGATTGGGAAGTAATCTACGGTGCTGATAACTATCAAGTGGTAGTTGATTATTTATATCATATTTATGAACAAACTGTAAAACAGTTAAATCAGACTCCAGCTTTAAAGGAAGAATTGGAAGGAGATCTTTATCCAGCTCGAGATAAAATTGAGGATGCTAAAAAGCTGATGGCAAATATAGAAGTTGTGTTTGAAGTCGGTAATTTAATTTTAAATATTGTAACTTCCAATGGGGCAGTACAATCTACAGAACCTTTAACTAAAAAACAAATTTTAAAAATAGCAGTTAAAGATATTGGTAAAAAAATAGCTAAAGAACCAATTAAGAACTTAATTGATAAAACAGAGTCATTGCCTGTGAAGTTAGCTTTGCAAATAGCTCTTAATGTAGGTTTACGAACAAAGGTGTCAGATGAAATAATACAAGCGACCAAAAATGATACAAATGATAACTTTAATGAAGAAGTAGAGGTAGAAAAATTCACAAAGGTTATGGACAAAGCAAAAATACAACTTACTCAAAGGTTGAAAATGTTTGATACTGAATTTCAAGTATTAGCTTTGAAGAAGAAAGATGATATAGTCATAGCTTATAAAGGACAAAAACAGAATAATAATAAAGTACTTCCGGAAGAATTAGATTTATTGCAAATGGTATATGCTAGATTGAAGCGTGATAATTCTAATGCAAGGATAACATTTACTGGATATGAAGGGGGAGCAAATTTAAGTTTTATAAATAAATTATTTGTTGACCCTGAAGATGAATCGCAAGCCACATTATTTTATAGCAGTATAGATGATTTAAAAGGATATGTAAATTTTACTCCCGATGATATAAATAAGAATTATGAAGATAAAAGACTAGAGATCATTATTTCAGGAACTAAAGATATAGCAGATGAAACAGTAAAAAGTGCATTCATTCCAATTTTGATTATGGGATTGCGGGGGATTGCAATAACTACTGGTATAAGTGCTTTGGCTTCTAGTTTTATATTAATTGCTATGTGGGGAGTAGTTGAAATTGTAGAAGAAATCTTTGCTAAAGAGAAAATAGATGGTATATATGATAAATTTGAAAATATAGGTATTATAGAAAAGGGAGAAAAAGCTGGTGTAAAAGGATATATAAGAGATGAGTTTTTGGATAATGAGTATATTGAACTTGATGCATTATTTGGAAAAGGAAATAAAAAAATAAAAGTAAAAAAAGAAGATGTTATGTATCTACTTCTTAATAGTAAAATACCACAAAGTTCTAAAGATATAGATTCATATATTGTTAATTATGAAGACAGCTATTTAAGTTTAGAGAAAGGTGAAGATAGTATATATGAAATAAAAAAGAAGCTAGTTCATGATAGGGCATATGTTAGTGAAGTTGATAATAGACAGCAAACTTTAAAAGAATTTTTGAAAGAATATGATTCTGTTTATTTGACTAAGCAAGATAAAGCAAAAATAGTACAAGGTCAGTTATTTATGAATTTAATGGAAATAATAGCTAAAATACAAAAAAACTACTTGCAGCAAAAACAACAGATAGAGTTTATATATTGTGATTTAGAAGCTATGTTAGATGACTCAGCTAACGAAGAAGATATTATAAAAATTAGCAACAAAATTGAAGAATTACCCCAAAAAGATCCGAAATATAAAGTCACTAATGAATTTGTATTTATGCCTTTTTTAAATCAAAACGGTGATATAAATAAAGATGACCTAAAGTTAAGAGATGATTATCTAGCAAGTCTCTTTAAAAGTATGTTCCAGAAGTATAAAGAATATAAAAAGTATAATCGTTATAAGTCGATTTTAAATATCAAAGATGGGATACAAGTAATCAAGTATGGGTTAGAAGAAAATCCAATAGCTTATTCTCATGATTTTGTTAATGATTTTGATAAATTTATTGTTGATGGTCTTGAATTTCTTTTTAGTGATGTATTTAAAGAAGTAAATTTAGAAGTAAAGTTAAATAAAAAATTTATAAAAATGATAGAGGACGTAGAGGTTATTAGAAGTGATGATACTTGGGTAGGTAATTATGAAACTGAAATATTATTTAATTATCATAAATTTCTTTTTAAAAAATTAAAGAATGATAATGAGTTTTTCAAAAAATGTTACAAAGTAACTGGTCTAGAAGAAGAAAAAGAACACTTTATTGATAGTATTATTATCTTAAATTCCGAAGCAAAATCAAATCTAGAATATAAGTATAACCCAAAAGACCATATAATTGGGGGAGAATTAGAATTATATGCAGAGGATATTCCAGTTGAATCTGCTTCAAGAGAAGAGATGCCATCTGTTGGAAAGTCAGAAGAAGTGGAGGAAGGTAAAGCAATTAATGAGCAGGATGAAAGTATAAAGACAGCAGAAATAGATCAATCTGGGATAAGTGATGATTTATTTAATAAAGTAAATGAAGAGTTAGAGAAAGGGAATCGAAATAGTTTAGCCAGAGTAAGTGCTAATCAAGTTATTAATCGTCTTTGCTAATTTCAAGAGAAAAAAACAAATGATAATTAAAGTATTATGAAAGAAGTATGATTATTTGGGGGTGGAAGAGTGAATGATAAATATAACTTAATATTAGAAAAGTTATATGGAGTAGACTGTAATAAGAAACCAAAAGAGATAATAGAAGAGTTAAAAGATAAAATAACCGGTGAAAAGAGTTTTAAAACCGACACATATAAGGATGAAGAGAATGCTGGAATATTTATAAAATATATTTCAAAAGATAAAGAAAATACGATTACAAACTTATGTATAGCCGCAGGATTACCTAATGAAGAGTTTGATAGAGCTGAAAAGTCGTATTTATCAGAAATAAAGGATAATAGAAAAGATTATAAATATATTTTGAAAGGTGATTTATTAGGAGGAGCACTGGCTCAATATGCAGGAATTATGGCAGAGGGGTATATAGAAAATCACCAAATAATTACTTATAATAGTTTTGGTTTAGGCAATTTATTAGAATTTAAAGGCAATGAATTTTTAGGATATGAAATAGGTCTGTTATATTATTTGAATAGTATTTTTTATAAAGATAGTAAAATGACTATCTTAAGAAATGAGCTTGTATACAAAGGAATAATAAAAGATGGGAATATAAATGATGAGTTCAGACGCCAGGGAGGACAAAGATTAAACGCTAAAAGAATGCAAGAAGTATTAATCAAAATATTTAATAAGATATTAGACCTAGAAGAAAAAGAAGTAAAAGACCTAGTGGAAGATAGTTTCAATCCACTAATTATAGAACGAAAGATGAGATTTATAGATAATTATAGGAAGTATAAAGAAAGAACTCAAGAAGAAAAAAGTAACATCATCAATTACATAATGTCAGATAATATACCATCTAGATTATTAAAACATGTCGGGTTTGTATATGTCGTAGATGATGATTTAAAAAGTATAAATCGAAGATTAGATGACAAAACAAAGAAATGGATCAAGAAATTAGAGAAGGATCAATTAGAATATTTACTAATTCATAAATTTGATCTATTCGACCCCTTCATTCTCGATAAAGAGAGCGGGAACTGCGAGTCAGCAATTAATAGATTGCGTAAAGAACCAGAGTTAGGGAATATGACCAACAACATCAGCCTAGATTACTTACGTTCGCTGGTTAAAGATATAATAGTTGATCTACATAATAAAGATAAAGAATTCTTAAAAGAAGTATTTAAATTTACCCGCCGCGGGAGAAAACAAGAAGTAATCAAGATAGTCAAAGATAGATTGCGCCATAGCTTAAAATTAATGAAAAAATTAGATATGGTAGATAGTAGCTTACAGAGCTTTGAAAGTAGATACCTACGAGAAAATTCCGATATATTTACCGAGAACGATAGAATATATATTTTAGCTCAGCCAGTATTAGAGCAGTTAGAAAGAAGAATGAAGTATAGCGAGATTCAACAATTATGGAATTGGGAGTTAAATAGTGATAATGCTCTTTTGATCTTAGGTACAAAATTAGAAGGTGACGCGGAATTAATCGAATACCATGATACAGATGAAAGTAGGAAGTTTAATAATGAAGAAAGGAGACTTAAGGTTCAATTAGAGGAACCCTCTCAAAATAGGCTTTATGGTTCCCATAAACAACGGAGTAATTATCGTCAAGAATTAGATAATGAATATTTTGTAGAAGATAAAGAGATCTATCAATTTAAGAATACCCACGGCTTAGGCTTTGAAATCTTAAGTCAATATACCAATCCTGAGTGGACGATTAAATTAGATGCTAAAGATATTTCCGGAACTTATAGAGAGGTAGATAAAATTAAAGGTAAAAGGAAAGTCGGCGGTGAGAAGTATTATGGACAGAATATAGTCTATAAACCTAGTAGATATGAGTTGGTATACCTGTATGGTCCCAATAATGAGGATAAATTAATCATAGATGGTTTTAAGAATGGAGATTACGGAATTAATCTTAAAGATAAGGTAAAAGAGAATAAAGATGAAAAAGTACCTATTACCTATACCCCACATAGAGTCAGGAGTAAGCCGTTTGAATTTAAAATCTTAGAAAAATTAGAGATAACTAAATCTATTTATGATCATACTAGAGTAACTATTAAAGGTGCTATAGATGAAGATAATGCTAAAGAATATGAAAGAAAATTAGACGTAGAAGATCCAAAATTAGTCATGACCTATAATAATCAGGACCATAAGATATTATTTAAAGGAATCATAGAAGCTTATGACCTGGAATTTAAAAGACATGAATATTATCTGACTATCAAAGCAGTCTCTTACAGTATATTCCTTAAGAGAGCTAGACCAAATAGAATTTATCAAAATCTAGGAACCACCTATTCTCAAGTATTAGATAAGCTGATGGAAGATAATCCTAAATTTAATATAGTTTTTGCTGATGATGCCCAGGCTCAAACCCCATTAACAACTAAAGATTATCCTTTGGTCTTGCAATACAAAGAGAGTGAATGGGATTTCTTAAAAAGGATATCATCTTATTTAAATCTACCAGTAATAGTAGATGACACTAAAGACGACCAGGAAGGTATAAATATCTTACTTGGTACTCATATAGGTAAAGCAAAAGAATTAGATAATATATCCGGAGTAGAAATAAAAAAGACCAGAAGAAAGAATCATAAAATTCATTATTATAAAGTAGATTGTCATGAACATTTTAGGTCAAAAGAAGTATTTGATATCGGTAAGAAGGTTAAATATCGCTTAACTAATCAAGAAGAACGTACCATAGACTTAGTCATAATTAAGAATAAAATTTATGTAGAAGAGGGAGTCTTATGTTCAGATTTAACCTTAGTTAGAGAAGAGGAGATAAATATTTTACAAGAAAGAAGAGA